>CAZIWQ010000247.1:7207-8150 GCA_964542355.1 uncultured Armatimonadia bacterium | reverse complement strand
CCACTCCCCGCCACACGCAGCCCTGCGCATCCGTATGAGCATGTGCTCATCCAGATGGTCAGATGGCCGGGCCGCGATCGCACATAGTGCTGCCAGATGAGATACTGATTGCATCTGGTAGCAGTCACCTCTCTCCTTCCGGCCTCACCCCTCGCCGTCTACAAGGTCTCCGTCGCCCCACACGGAAGGACCGAGTCACCATGCAGAGCGAACCAGCTCGCCCACCCCGCTTCGACCTGAGCCGCATTCTCGTCATCGACCTCGAGGCCACCTGTTGGCGGGGCCCCCGCCCGCCGGGCGAGGAGCCCGAGGTCATCGAGATCGGCAACGCCATCCTGCACGTCGGCGACCTCCGCGTCGAGTCCGGGCCCGAGATCCTCGTCCGCCCGAGCCGCTCGACGGTCGGCGAGTTTTGCGCCGAGCTGACCGGCATCACACAGCAGATGGTGGACGAGGGCGGGCTGCCCTTCGTCGACGCCATCGAGGTCCTGCGACAGGCACACGGCGACCTGGGACGGGTTGTCTGGGCGAGCTACGGCGAGTACGACCGCCGGAAGCTCACCGAGGAGTGCCAGCACCACGACATGGAGTCCCCGCTGGGCCAGACGCACCTCAACGTCAAACGCCTCGTGGCCCTGTCCGCCGGGTGGGACCGCGAGGAGGGCATGGCCGGGGCGATGAGGCGGCTTGGGGTGGAGCCGATCCCCGGCAGCAGGCACCACCGGGGGTCCGATGACGCAGCGAACATCGGGAGGCTGCTGGGGATGGTGCTGAGGGGTGGGAGGCATGAACTGACCGGGCCTCGTGCACCGGCGGAGTAGGGCCCGCCGTCGGCCTGTGCCGACTCATGGCTTCGCCGGCGCGCTCACTGCGGTGACCGCGTCCAGGAGACGCTTGCGGCGGGCCTCGTCGAGCTTCAGAGGGGCGCGACTCTGGGTGAAGG
>CAZIWQ010000247.1:625-7197 GCA_964542355.1 uncultured Armatimonadia bacterium | reverse complement strand
GCCACCGCAGCGTCCATCTCGCCGGCCAGAACCTCCAGGTCTGCGAAGGCCGGCTCGAGACCGGACGTGCGCCCGGTCAGCAGGGCATAGCGTAGCAGGTGCTGGCCGTGGGCGATGTCGCGGAGAGCATCCACGTAGGGCATCAGGACGGCGTCCTCGCGGATCATCTTCGGGTCGGCGCCCTCAGGATGCCCCGGCCAGGTCTTCATGACCCACTCCTCCAGTCGTCGACTCGTCTTGCTCAGGACTGCCGTTGCCCGGTCAAAGGGCGCCTGGCAGGCACTCCGGCCCGCGCAGCCTTGGAGGGCGGCAGTGGCCGCCTCGCGGGCTGTGCCGACGAGCCCGAGGGCGGCCTCGCAGTCGTCGCTCTGCTCGGCCTCGCTCGCCCGCGCGAGAGCTGGGCTCCACGTGTCCTGTGTCAGTCGCCAGGCCGCGGCCTCGGCGGCAATCGCGTCCGCCATGCGTCGCTCGACCTCGTAGCGGCGCCGCGCCATGCGCTTGCGGACAGCGGCGAACTCCCCGGCGGGGCCTACCAGGTACGCGGCGCCATCGCCGGGGCCAAGGTCGACTGCCAGGGTGTCGCCCGCCGGCGTGACCTCGCGCAGGGAGAGCAGATCATACAGGCCTCCCGGGCGGCGGCCCGCCAGCGTGAGCTTGCCCCGGTGCGAAGACTGCGCGTCAAGGTTCGTCACAACCAGCAGGTCGTAGCGCGGCCCCTGCAGCCGGGCAACGTCCAGCGCCGGCTTGCCATCGGGGCCGGTCTCGCACTCCATGGCAATGGGGTCCGGGCTCCAGGTCACGGGCAGGAAGACGGGGCAGAGCGCCGGGATGATGTGGGCCAGGCGCGCGACCTCGGCCCCCATCTCGGTGGGTACACCGAACACGTCGATGAGGCCGCTGAACCCATGGCCGCGCAGCCAGGCCGGCTGGCCGGAGTGATGGAAGAACAGGTAGCCTGTGCTCCCGCGACTGAGGTACAGGAAGGTCATGAGCCGGACCTCTGTGGCCGTGGGCAGCCGCCAGGGGCCGACCTCACCGAAGGTCTGCGGGATGGCCCAGATGCGGCGGGCGCCGGAGCGGTGGGCCAGCTCCAGGTACTGGGTGATGCCACGGCCGCCGCCGCGCGGCTTCTCGCGCGTGCCATACAGCGGGTAGCAGTCGATCGTGGCAACCTGCGTGTACTGGGAGTACATGCGGACGGAATCGGGGGTGCACAGCGCCCCCAGGGCCGGGTGGACCGGATCGAGGCTCTCGAAGAGCTGCTTGCCCCACACCCACTGGTCACGCACGACGTCAGCACGGGCATCCGGCTCGTCGATCATCCACCAGGCGAGCAGCGCCGGATGGGAGCGGAAGGCCGGCACCACGCGCCGGATCGCGGCCTCGCACTGCTCGCGCGGGACCTTGCGATTGTAGTAGCCGGTCAGGTAGGTCGAGGGGAGCGTGCGCAGCCCGTACTTGTGGTGCAGATCCAGGAAACGGGAGAAGTACTCCTCAGCTTGCTTCCCGCCGGGGGCCATGAGGAGGCCACCGGCGCGGAGAACGGTGTCCATGCCCATGTCGGCGAGGCCGCGCGCCGCCAGCGCCGCCTCCAGCTCCAGCGGCACCCGCGCCAGGCCGTTGTGCCACTCCAGACTCCCGCATACCCCCCAGGGGCAGGCTTCCTCGATCGGCGGGTAGGCGGGGGGAGTGTAGTCCACCGGATGCCACTCCGTGCGCCAGCGCTCCGTGTCCTCCGGCATGATGCCGCGCAGACGCACGGCGTCCAGCCAGACCGTCACGACGTCGCCCGGCTTGTTGTTGGCCGTGTGAACGTAGAGCCCGTCAAAGCGGCCCTCGCAGTCCGGCGGGAAGCCGTTGGCGGCAGCCTGCTCCCGGAACAGGGCCCCGAGCTCATGGCTCTGTAGGAGCTGCCAGTGGCCGGGGCCGCTCACGTAGCCGGCGTTGGGGCCGTTGCCCTGCATTGGCTCGCGGCCGGCACCGGGCATGAACCACCAGCTCTGGCCGAAGCCGACGGACGTGCTCGGTGACGAGCTCTCGTACTTCAGCGCGGCCTCGGCCACGTAGGTCTTGGAGGGGTCGAGGGACACGTCGAGGGGGATCTTGAAGTAGCACCAGCCGGCGCCGTCCACGACGCGGAAGCGGATGCGAAGGCACTGCTTGCCCTGGTAGGGGTCCTGATCGGTGAGGGAGATGTCCTCGACCTCGGTCTTGGCGGCACTGGCCCAGAAGGCGATCTGGCACCGGCTCTCGCAGTCATCGCGGAAGTACGCGTCCTGCCCGGTTGCCACGATGGGGAGCAACAGGAGGCCAAGGGCAGCCAGGCTGGCTTCGCGCAGCGGATGAGGCATGGTCTTCCCCCCAGGGAGTTCCGGGAACATCCATCACTGTCGGCCCCCGTCGCGGCTGGAAGCCGCTCCTACAGGATGCCGTTCGGTGCGGACACCGGCGCGGCTGGAAGCCGCGCCAACACCCACGGTCGCGACGAGCGGTGCGCATTCGGCTTCCGCGACAGGCTCTTCCGCCGGCGGCCCCGCCTTGCGGAACAGGCCGTGACGAAGCGCAGGCAACCGTACGCAGTGGGCTGCGCCATGTAGCAGGCCCCGAAGGCCAGTGCTCATCCGGCCCTGCCCAACCTCTCCGCCAGATCCCCGATCCCCATGAACTCCACCCGCATGTCGTCGACCGTCCGCTCGTAGGGCTGATCCACGTCCTGGGCGACCAGCCAGTTCTCACCCTCGGGGTACTGGTACCGGAACGCCCGCAGGTTCCGGGCATCGAAGCCGTTGGCTGACCACTTGCACTCGATGGCGACGGGATGACGCCCGCGGCGGACGCCGTGGAGCCAGATCACGCTCTTGTGCTGCCACTCCCGCTCGACGAGATCCCGCCAGTAGGTCCTGGTCTTCATGCAGGTAGTATTGCATATAGTCCGACTATTTGCAGGTCTGGTTGCGCAGGGTCCAGGTTCGGCGGCGGTGCTGTTCCTGTCAATGGGGAGCGATAGTGCCATATGAAGCAGCGCTGCTGCGCATCTAGCGCAGCGCGATGACAGGCTGGTGGTAACGACGGCGCCGGGGCGACGGCTGGCGCCTGGCTGGGAGGCGTTTCCTGCCCGGGGACTGCTCGAGAAACAGCCTCGTAGTGCGCCCCGGGAAGCCTGGTCCGAAGCGATCGGCGGGGAGCTGAGTATGGTGTCCCCGGAACTCCAGGTGGCCGCCCAGAGACCCGGCGCAGCCATCAGACAGCAGTTCAGGACCAGCAGCCAGACAGACGCACGCATGGCTCTCGCTCCTCTCAGTCGATGGGTGCCCGTCCTCCCGCGAGGGAGATGCGAGCTACACCGGTTCGTCAGTACCGCCCACCTGTCCCCTCCGCCCTCACACGCGGACCCCGGGATCCCCCCACGAACACGAAGAGTAGGGCAGATCAGTGTGGGCCACGAGTAGCGGCATTGCGCACCGTGTGTGCGTTGCCAGGGGGCACTAGGCGACGTTCGGGGCATTTGGCCCCAGCTCGGTGTGGGGCGGAGCCCCAAGACGTCGATGAACACACCGGGCCAGAAGCGGTGCAGCTTCCACGCCTAATTGTGACTTCGCTCTCGAGCCGGTCTTCCCTTCCCGTACCCGGTTGACGCGCGATGGCCTGTCGGTCTGCGAGCCTCGATCGCTCACGAGCTGCGACCGTGGTACGGTCCCCGCGCACCTCGGGCCAGTGCGTGGCTTCGCCGGGCACGGCGCACTGCTTCCCACACCTGTCCCACAGGACCCCATCTGAGCTGGAGCAGGCGGCGGGGAGTTGGGGTTGGTGTCCCCGCAATCTTGCACGTTACAGAACTGTAATGCGGACACGAGGGGTCCGTTAATCCCCGCGGCGTATGCTCGTCGCAGTCGTGAGCACGGCAGCGATCACTGTGATCGCGACTACCGACCTGCACCGTCAAGCGCATGACGGGCAGTCCGAGGGTGCCCCGGCCGTATCCGGCGTCACGACAAGGCAAGGATGAGTAGCCAATGAACAGAACGCATGTCACAATGCAGTACGCCACGATGGTCAGCGTCATCATGATCTGCTCAGCAGTGACCGTGCTGACGGGCTGTGGAGGTGGCTCCGGCGGCACGACGGGCGGTTCACCCGGGACGACCACACCAGACGAGATCGGCAGCGCCCCGTTCGCTGTCTCAGTTGCGGAATCAGCATCTACCCATGATCCGGCGGACGTTGTCTCCAATACAGACTTCGGCGCCACGATCGGCATCGATTTCACCGCCAACACCGCCCGGGTCTCACCCGACGCCGCTGAGACAATCACCGCCGACGGTGTCACGCTCCTGGATTCCGGCGGCAAGAGCGTAGTGATCACGAAGACCGCCAACGGCATCACGGTCAACTCGACAGTCACCGAGAACGTCAAGTATGATCTCTCCGGCCAACTGAGCGGGACACTGACTGTCTCAAGCAGTACCGCCTACCAACTCTACCTGGATGGTGTCACCATCAACGGGACAGTCGGCCCGGCACTGGACCTGGAATCAGCGCAGAAGGTCTTCTTGGTTTCCGCCTCCGGGAGGACCAATACACTGGCCGACGCGGCCAGTCGGACCATGACCATGAAAGCCGCACTGTACGGCAAGGGCCCGATGGTCTTCAGCGGCGAGGGGACGCTCCGGGTAACCGGAAGCTACAAGCACGGCATCTTTAGCAGTGACTACATCAGGGTGCGGGGCGGAACACTCAACGTGGCGGTCAGCACCAAAGACGCCGTCCGCTCGGTGAACGGCTTCATCTTCGATGATGGCAACCTGACGATCACCGCAACCGGAACCACCATCGACGACGAGAGCAAGGGGATCAAGGTCGAAGGCTCCGAGACCACGGGCACCGGCAAAGGGTTCGTCGTGATCAACGGCGGGTACATCACCGTCAGCTCCGTCGGGAAGGCGATCACCGCAGGATGGGACATCGACGAGGACGCGACCACGACCACCACGTCGGATGACCCATCCCCGTACGTGGTGGTCAACCAGGGCGTGATCACCCTCACCACTACCGGAACGCCTTACGAATACGTGTCTGGCGGCACGACCGTGAGCTGCAGCCCCGAGGGCATCGAGGGCAAGACCGACCTCACCATCAACAGCGGCTATCTGGTCATCAACACAACGGATGATGCCCTGAACGCGGGCAACTCCGTCGTCATCAACGACGGCTATTGCTACTGCGCCAGCTCGAGCAACGACGCCATTGACAGCAACGGCAAGCTGACGATCGCGGGCGGTGTCACCGTAGCGATCGGTGGCGGCAGTCCGGAAGGGCCTTTCGACTGCGATCAGAACACGTTCCTGATCAGCGGCGGCACCGTCGTCGGCATCGGTGGCACGACCAGCCGGCTCGCCCCCACGCAGAACACCGTCGTGCTCGGCGGCGTCGCAGCGGGAAGCACGATGTCGATCAAGGCCAGCGACGGGACAGCGGCATTCTCCTACATGGTCCCGCAGACGTGTGCCACCATGGTGCTCTCCTCCCCCAACATCAAGACGGGGACGAGGTATACCGTGTACACCGGCGGGACAGTCACCGCGGCCAACGTCTTCCGAGGTCTGTACCTTGGCTCCCTGGGCTACACCGGCGGGACTGCGGGAAGCGCCTTCACCGTGTCATCAAGCGTCACGAAGCTCGGGGGCGTGTACTTCTGAGGTAACTGGGACAGTCAGCTCTTTCCGGCCTGAGCAGCTCGCCGTACCGGAGGAGGTTCGTCGCGGCAGCATCCACGGAGGTCGGACAGGACCAGCACGATGATGTCGGGCTCGTGCCTCCGGATTGTGATCGGTCCCATCACGGCTCCCGCCGAGTGGTCGTGTGCCGCCTCGGCTGCGGCCTGCCCCGCGGCGGCGTGCTCCGTCGGCACTCCGGCTGGGCCCGTGGTCGTCCGCCAGCCCGAGGTGTCAGATGCCCTCTTGTCTTGAGCATTGGGCGTCGGATTCGCAGCCCTGAGTCGGTGCCCGAGCCACTGGCGGCTCGGGCATCAGGGGTTCCCGCCCACTACGGGCCCGGGGTAGACCACCACTGTGCCCTCTAGCTCGGCCCACGGTGTGAGGGTGTGGGCCTCGACGCGCTTGCCACCATATATGTGGAAGACCTGCAGTCCCTGAGCCAGCAGAGCGTCGGCGATCATGCGACGGTGGCAGCGCCATGGCACCGCCTCGGCGCACATGATCGCTACGGGCTCAACCTGACTCATCTCAATCAGCTCTTGAAGGCTGACCGCGAACTCGGGACTGAGCATGTAGTCGGCAAAGCCTCGAGAGGAGGCGTTCTCCCAGCCCGTATTCCTCGAGTCGGCCCTGGCATGCCGCAGCCCCCCGAGACCGGGCATGTGCTCATAGGCAATGCCGTATGGCGCCAGACTGTCAGGCAGCGCCTCGCGGTCAAACTGAGGGTTGTGTCGAGATCGAGGAATGGTCCTGACGTCGACCAGCCGAGTTACGCCGCGAGCTTGCAGCAGTTCGGCCAACTCGGCCAGGGAACGCGTTGAATGCCCGATGGTGAATATGGGCCGTGACATGACTGAC
>CAZIWQ010000247.1:0-615 GCA_964542355.1 uncultured Armatimonadia bacterium | reverse complement strand
GAACCCCTGAGACCTCAGGCAGCAGCAAGTGCAGTTTGACAGCGACTCGTGCAGGTGGGTGTCTTCTCGCGCCCGCCAGTCGCCTGGCTCAGTGCGTATCCCGATCGAGTCTTCTCAGAGCCGGGCCTTTGTGTAGGGCCAGATGCTCGGTCTTGTCGCTTCGGCCGACAGCCTACCGTCTGCGTGGGCATAGTAGGCCGCCTCGCCAGCCGGGGGTGGGAAGCTCTCGCTCTCGATCCACTTGCAGGTCTGGTTGCGCAGGGTCCAGGTTCAGCGGCGGTGCGATGGCAGGCTGGTAGCGACGCAGCCGGGGCGGCGGCCGGCGCCTGGCCGGGAGGCATCACGCTCACCTCGAACCGATCCAGAGGTAGTCAAGGCGGCAGGTGCCGGTGCGGGCGACCTCGTCGCTGAGGTCGAGGCGCAGTTGCTTCAGGTGGTCGGACCAGCCGGGGACGTCGCTCATGTCAACGGTGTACACCCGCGGACCGGTGTCGTTGGGGACGACGGCGAAGCGCTTGCCATTGGCTTCCTGCCACGCGGGGTTCGCTGTCGTAGTGAAGCTTAGCCGCAGGTTGGTGGCCGGCGTGTGGTTCTGGAGGCGGAGGGTGATCGTCT
>CAZIWQ010000246.1:0-8155 GCA_964542355.1 uncultured Armatimonadia bacterium | reverse complement strand
TGCGCGGCGTGGAGTGCTCTCCCGTCATCGCCGGAACCGATGGCCCCTTGCCATCGGTCTCACCGCTTGGGCTGTTGTGACTCACACCCGGGGCCTGAAGCCCCGATAGCCGGTGGAGTCTGCCAGCACGACAGATTCCGCGAACACAAGCCGGCAGGGCAGCGGCAGCAGTAGTGGCCGTCCGCGTGGCATCGGGGTCATCTCTCTCGATCTCAACTCAGTCCACCGGTTCATGCGCCTGCTTGCCATGGACCTTCTCATAGGCCTTGCAGGCCGGGCACACCCCGCCCTCCAACACCTTGACGAACCAGAACGCAAACCCTCGCTGGTTCCGCCGCGCCCGGCGGCACAGCGGGCACTGCATGCACTGCTGCGCCAGCTTCCGGTCGCGATCCGTGATCTCCGTCGCCATCTGTGCTCCCCTTTGCCGCGTGATTGCCCTCGTGCACAATACTGCGCCGGCGGTGACCCCGGCACCTCCCCGGGATGCAGTGACCGGCTGAGAGCCATCCAGAGCCATTCTGGCGTGGCGTCGCGGCCGGGGAATGACCCTCCGGCCGCTCTGCTAGTGCCGCGTCAACTCGTCACGCAGGTCGCTCTCGCGATTTATGCTGTTCCAGTAATCGTCCTCCCTGGCTTTCCGGCGGTTCTCCTTCTCCTTGGGCGTCATGAGGGACTCCTGATAGATCCGTTTCGCCTCCGGTGACATGTCCGGTGACATGCGCTGTGGTCGCGGCGCTTGCTCGACCATGGGGAGTTTGCGGCGGCCCGCCAAGTTCGCAAGGAAGATCAGAACCAGGCACACCCCTATCACGAGCAGGGCGACGACGATCAGCATGACGCCGCCCATGGCAGAGTTTTGCATTGGGCCTTCCTCCTCGACTGGCTGCAGTCTTGCGGGGCCTCAGGCGAAGAGTTCGGCACACGCATCTCAGCTCCTGCTCTGGGCCTCGTCCCCACCGTACCCTACCCACCACCGCCTCGCGCGCGTGAGCCCTGGAAGAGCGGCCTCAGAACGGCTCTTCGGCCGCTCCCCTAGTGCGGCTTGGCTGCCGACTTGCGTCGGATGATCTCCACCGCGGCCACCGGGCCGACTGCGGCGTCGCCCCAGACCAGATGCGCCGGCTGCCACACGCCGCCCATCCCCAGAGTGTTCTTGATCCGGAGGGCGATGGTGTTGGGCTGGCCCGGACGCATCAGGCGGGCCACATCGAGGACAAAGGGGGCCAGCCAGATCTGCTCGGGCGGCAGGCCGGTGGTGGCGAAGGTGTGGTCGAGGGCTCGCTGTCCGTTGATCCAGATCTCACAGTCCTCGTCCACAGCCCCGAACAGCAGCCGCAGGTTCGGCTTGTCGGCCAACTCCGCCGGCATGGTGAACTGCTGGCGGTACCAGCCGTAACCGAGGTACCCCTTGAACCCCTGGCTCTCCCAGCCCGTGCCCGTGTCACTGCGCACCGAGGCCCACGCGCTGTCGTCGACCGTGGGTGCATACCAGGCGTCGGTGATGCCCCTGGCTTCGGGATCGGGCTTGAAGCGCCAGGCGTTGCCCAGGGGGAGGAAGTCGAGCTTTGTGGGATCGACGGTGGCCAACTCACGCCAGTAGGTCAGTCGCGAGTCGAGGTCCGGTCCGGCGAAAGCGTTCTCGATCCACAGGGCCTTCTCGCGGTGGGCGATCCGTCCGAACTCGTCGAGCAGACGGACGTAGGCCCGGGTGTCCTCCCCCGGACCACGGCTGGCCAGCAGATAGAGCAGCGGCAGCTTCGCGCGCTCGACCCGGCGGGTCAGCTCCTCGTCACCGCGGGCCTCCCGCCGCGCTTGCACGAATAGCCGCCACGACCGCGCGGTGAGCTCGGGAGTCAACACGGTGCGGTAGTCGGTGGCGAGCGGCGTCTGCTGCAGCCGCATCTCGGCGTCCTTCAGTAACTGCTCGTAGGCCCACAGCGGCACGGCGGCCTTGCCGTAGTAGCCGAAGTAGAAGTCCCGCAGCAGCGCCTCGGTGTCCCGGGACGGGTCCCACATCTGTTTGGTCCAGACCCAGGAGCGCTCCAGACAGCGGTCCACCGCCCGATTGGTGTTGTGCTGCGCCTGCTCCATGATCCCCTTCGCACCGTGCCTGATGAAGAAGCGCATGTTGTCGCTGACCACCCGGAGGTTGGGCAGCGGGCTCATGTAGTGCGAGTAGTCAATGGGGTAGTCCCAGATGACTGTGTTCGCTCCGACGGCTTCCCACCGCTGCAGGGCGCTCTGGAACGTCGGTGTCTTCCAGACAGGGCGGCACGGGTACGCCCACGCATGGGCATCGGTGCACAGCCAGAGCAACACGTTGCTGCGGGGTAGAGTGGTCTTCGGTGGGGCGACCGTGTCCAGGTAGGCCAGCGTCGTGATATTGACCTCCGGGAACTCCCCGGCCACGGCCTCCGCGACCGCATTGACGAATGGCAGCAGCGTGCCCATCTGCGTGCCACCCTCGCGCTTGACCTGTGCGACACAGTCGGGGCACTCGCAGTAGTCGCGCCGGTCGTTGGGGGAGACGTCCACGATGCGCGTGTCGGGGTGCTCGCGCAGGAAAGCGAGGACCTTGGTGGTGACGAGGGCGAGCACTGCCTTGTTGCTCAGGCACAACTGCAGCGGCTTGCGCTCGCCGGCGATCATCCCGAAGTACTCGGGGTGCGGGGCGAAGTACGTGCCTGGCGGGACCAGGGTGTCATACGTGTGCACCGTCCCGATCCCGGGCTTCGGGTAGCCGCCCCATTCCGGCGGCACCGGGGCCCCCAGCGCCTTGCTCCGGTTGTGGAGCGACCATTCGGCATTGAGAGCGTCGGCATAGAGAGGATCGCGACGGGCGGGCAGCGCCGGCAGGGAGAGGCGCGGTACCGGTCGGAAGCTGAGATTGGGGCGATGCGGAATGGTCACGCTGTCCAGCGCATACCAGCGGCAGCCCAGGTCCTCCTCGAGCAAGGCGTAGACGGCATTGATCGCCCCGCGCTGGCGGCCACCGAACAGGTACAGCCTGTCGGCACCGGCGGCGATGGCATAGCCTTCGTCACCCAGCTTTGCCTGTGCCTCGGGGAGCCGGGCGCTTGCCAGGAGTTCGGTCCGGCCGATGCTCACGACTGCGCCGGACGGAGCCTGCGCACCTTCGCGCACGACGCAAAGCTGCGCGCCGGTCATTTTTCCCAGCCACAGCGCGAGATCGGCCGCGGCCTTCTCGTCCTGCGTCGTCGGCTTTGCCGGGATGAGGATCTGGCAGAGCGCCTGGCCCTCGCGGCTCAGGGCCAACTCCGGGCCGGGCTTGCCCCGTGGGGCCAGTGCGTTGCGCCAGTCAGGGTGCGACGCCACGTCGGCGATGGCCGACGCGGCCAGAGCCAGGGCGAAGCACACAGCTAACCATGCTCCATCGCGGACCGCGGGCGTCTTGGGCATCTGTTGCAGCACGACCTTTCGCCGAGGCAGGATACCAGCCGGACGACCGTAGCCTGACGCCCGGCCGCCTTCTGCCAACGTAGGTTCGCCGTCGCCATGGCGGGCACTTTCCTCCTGCGAGACGCGCCGCACCAGGACCCACGACGTCAGCAGCAAGCACAGCGCCACCTCCGGCGTGGACGCAGGCGCTCACTGCAGCCGGAGCGTCTTCCCCGCCATGGCAGCGAGTTCGGAGGGGAAAGGTGAGAAGGGGGGAATGTGACTGGCAGTCGTCAGGGGCTATGCGCTCCTGGCAAGCGCAATCGTGGGCCACGGTCCGAGGTCCCGAGCGGAGGTGAGCCGATGCGGTACCTGCTATGGCTGCCTGTCGTGCTGGCGGTTGTCAGCCCCGCGATGGCGCAGGCGCCGGCGCCGATCAAGATCGTGGATGAGTTCGTGCTGACGTGGAGCAAGACCCAGACCTTCCCGGTAGTCATCCCGACCGTGCCGGAGGGCTACCGGGCCCTGGTCCATTTCCTGGGGCGGTTGCAGGCGCCGACCCTGAGCGGCTCGACGCACATGCTGCAGATGCGCTTCAACGGGACGGTGCTCGACCGCCGGCACCTGGCCGACAAGAGCGACGAGCTGCAGGCCGCCTCGGGCAGCGCGATGCACTGGTTCGGCGCGCACTCGCTGCGGCTGCTGTACAGTCCCGACTTCGTGCAGGGCGATGGACCGGGGGATAGCACCTACAACATCGTCACCGGCAAGGCCTACGAGTTCGAGCTGGATGTGACCGATCTGGTCAAGCCGGGAGACAACACGCTGGCCGCGACGCACATCTGGGGGTCCCAGATCAACGACATCATCCTCAAGGACCTCGCGATCGTGTTCCGCCAGCCCGATGAGCTCTACGCGGCGCCCGGGCAGACCCCGCAGGCGCCGACGGGCCCGCTGCCGCGGATCGAGCCGCGCGAGGTTGTGCCGGCGACCTTCACCGCGACCCTGGGAGAGGGAGGCGGCATCACCCTCCAGACGGCCGCCGGGACCTTCAGGGTGGACAGCGACTTCACGTATCCCAATGCCGGCCACAATCTGATGCCCGGAGGAACGGGCAAGCCGACGGGCGCAGACGACTGGCAGGTGCGCGGCAGGTCGGCGACCAGCACCGAGGGCAACTGCCACTACTACACCGTCTCCCGGCAGATCACGCCCCGGGCCGAGTGCCTGGATGTGGCGGACACGATCACCAACCGCACCGGGCAGGACCTGGGGATCATTATCCAGCACACGGTCGCGCTCGACGCCGGCCGGGTTCGGGAGTACCGCCTGGGCGGCCTGCGTCCCACGCTCACGGCCATGCGGCGCAGCGCCTCGGCCAACGCCTCGACCTTCGCGTCGCTGGGCGCGAGTGGTCTCGGCCTGCTGCCGCGTGATGACGTGTTCCGGGTCCACGCCACCAACTTCTACGAACCGGGGAAGATCGGGCTGCAGGAGAGCATGTTCGCGCTGCCCGCGCAGGGGTCGTACACGCTGCGCTGGTCCGTCTTCCCGGTGCCCGCGGGCGGGTACTACGACTTCATCAACGCCGCGCGGCGGACGCTGGGCGTGAACTTCGCACTCGATGGCCCGATGGCGTTCGCGCACTATGCCCGGTGGATCGAGAAGGTGACCGTGGAACAGGCGAAGCCGTGGGCCGAGAACCGGAGCCTGAGGTACGTGTCCAACGAGATCGCGCGGTTCCCGGGCCGAGGGTATGCGCATGGTTCGGCGATGCTGCTGGCGGAAGTACTGCCGAACCTGACGCTGATGCGGAACATCAACGCGACGATCAAGCAGGCGTGGCCCACGGCCCAGAGTCTGCTCTACTACCACTGCTACCTCAGCACGGAGCCGGGGGCCGCGCAGAAGTACGCGGACGCGATCGCGCGCGACCCCGACGGGAAGCAGTACGACTACCATGATCCGCAGTACCCCGAGTTCGTGCCGACACTGGAGAACTCCTACGGCCAGGCGATGCAGAAGGTGCTGGACCTGATCCTGGACGAGTTGAAGTTCGACGGCGTCTACTGGGACGAGATGGACTGGAGCCGGGCGGAGTTCATCTACGACTGGCCGCAGTGGGACGGCCACACGGCCCAGATCGACCCGCAGACCTTCACGATCGCGCGGAAGATGTGTGCCGTCCCGCTCATCAGCCAGCCGTTCCGCGAGGCGATGGTGAAGCGGATCCTGGGCGGCGGGCACCCGCTGGTGGCCAACGGGGCACCGACCACCGAGACCATGATGCGGTACCAGTTCCCGCGGTTCGTGGAGACCGGTGGGCGCACCGCCATGTATGATGCCCAGCTCTTCACTCCCCTGGGCCTGGCGGACGCGCTCACCGAGCAGACCCAACAGGACGTGGCCGATCACATCCGCGACCACCTCGACTACGGGTGCACGTACTACTTCGACTTCTTCGACATCGAGCTGGAGTACCCGATGCTGACGCGGTACATGTTCCCGCTGACGCCGGTGGAGCTGCACGAGGGGTATATCCTGGCCCGGGAGCGCATCCTGACCAACCGGGCCGGGGTGTTCGGCTGGGGCGACAGGTGCGGTCACGAGGTCCATGTCTTCGACCACACAGGCCGGGAGACGACGTTCGCGGCGCGGACCTTCACCGAGGGCGGCGCGACCTGGACTGAACTGCGGCTACCCCGGGGATATGTGGCGGCGGTTGTCAGGAAGTAGACCGGTGACCACCAGGAGGCCGGTGCTGGTCCGGGCTCCCCCTCGCGGGGTTTGGGGCGGAGACCCATGACGTTGATAGAGAACGGGATAGGAGCCATCGAGATGAGCCACTCAGCGGGGGATGCGCAGAACCGAGATGCTTGCGGCGCGGCGGAGCCGACGCCGGCGGAGGTGACGGGCTACGAGGCGCTCGCGCAGGCGTTGTGCCGACACGAAGCGACCGTCTATGGGGTGCCGGGCTTCCCGGCGTCCGAGCTCGGGGACGCCTGGGTGGCGGCCGCCGGGGTGCCCCCGCCGTGGTCTGTCAACGAGCGCGTTGCTTTCGAGATGGCCTTTGGCATCGCGGCCACGGGGCGCAACGCGGCCGTGATCTGCAAGCAGGTGGGGGCGCTGGCGTTGGCCGACTCGCTGGCGAACGCGGCCTTCCACAGCGGTGGCGGCGGCCTGCTGCTCGTGGTCGCCGACGACGTCGGGCCGGAGTTCTCGACGATTGAGACGGACGGCCGCCTGCTCGGAGCGGCGCTGCGATTGCCGGTGTTCGATGTCGCCGACCCGGCCTCGGCCGCGGCCGCAGTCGCCGAGGGTTTCCGCCTGTCGGCGGTGGTGCGGGTTCCGGTGATCGTGCGTGCGACGCAGCACGCGCTGCGAATGACCGGCGCGGGTCCGGTGCTGCCGGAAGTGAGCTGCACCGGCAGGCCGATCGACCGGGCGGTGGTGTCAGGCCTGACGAAGCGCGGGCGCCACGCCCATTTCTGGGGCAGTGTGCAGCCACTGCTGGCCCGCGAGCTCGAGGCGCTCCGGCCCGCGCTGCCCGTGCCCGAGGGTGACACGGCGATCGTCGCCTGCGGGTACCCGGCGACCCTGGCGCAGAGCCTGGAGCTGCCGGTGATCGCGCTGCCGTGTAGCTGCCCGCTGTCGGCGTGGCCGTGGCTCCTGGCGGCCCTGGAGCCGTACCGGCAGCTTCTGGTGGCCGAGGACGGCGCGCCGGTGCTGGAGCACGAGCTGCTGCAGGTATTGGCGCCCCGGGGGGCGGCGGGGAAGGTGCGGGGCCGGCTGACCGGCCATCTCCCGCCGCTGGGGGCACTCAGCGCGGAGAGCCTGGCGGCCGCTCTCGGGGCGGTCGGCGACCCGGTAGCAACCTGGACGGCGGCGGCGCCGCAGGCGCGCCCCCGCCGGGACCCCTCCCGACCCGGCGACCCGCTACTGGCGGCAATCACCGCCCTGCGGGAAGCGACGCCCGACCTGCTGCTGAGTGTCGATGTCGGCTCGCCGAACCGCCTCAGCGTCTCGGACATGGCGCTGGCGCTGGGTGCGCCGGTGAGCACCGGGGCCGGGGCAGCGCTCGCGGGGCGCCCGTCGTTGGCGATCCTGGGGGACTATGGCCTGTTCCATTCCGCCTGGCCGGCACTGCTGGAGGCAGCCGCGCGCCAGGCCCCGCTGGTGACCGTGATCCTGCTGAACCGCGAGATGGCGTTGACGGGCGGGCAGGCGCTGCCGGTGCCCGCACAGTTGCTGACGCGCGAGGGCTTCTCCCGCTTGCTGGAGGCCTCCGGCCTGGGAGAGCCGGTGTGGCTGTGCCTGCCCCAGCCGCCCGAGGTTCTGCAGCAGCGGTTGGGGCAGTTGGTCGCACAGCGGCAATTCCGGGTGGTGGTGGTCGAGCAGTGCCCTCCGTCGTGACGGACGACGACAAACGGCGCCACAACAGGATGGACAGGATGATCAGGATGAACGACAGGGGTGTGGGGCATATGCGCTCGCCTACGGCCGTGCGGTCGTCTTCGCAACACCAGCCGTCGCCGAGCCAAAGTACGGTTGTACTGCTAGGTTGGATACTCCTCGGTGCGGTCGTCTGGAGCGGCCTCCCTGCCGCGGCGGTCGGGGATGCGCTTCCCGTCGCCGTGTTCAACGCCGACAAGGCCGGGGGGAAGACCTTCGGGGAGACCGGCATCACCCGCGCCCTCGTCGGCTTGCCCGCCTACCAGGTCAGAACCATCACCGACCTCACCCCCGCCTCCCT
>CAZIWQ010000245.1:0-8158 GCA_964542355.1 uncultured Armatimonadia bacterium | reverse complement strand
TTGTGCACTGGCATCGTGAAGGCGCTCGTGTCTGCGCCCTGTGGTGGCAGCTTGAGGGAGACGCTCTGACGTAGCACCTCCGCGTCGAAGTAGTCCGTGGCGGTCAGCGAGACAGTCGGCGTCGCGGCCGTCGACGTGTTGCGAAAGCCCGTGACGCGCAGGCCGATCCTGGCGCGACCGGGGTCGGCGGGGAAGGCGTTGCCGGGGGCGGTGCTCTCAGCCATCACCTCCACCGGGAGGGCGGGCGCGTAGGGCGTGGCCTCCGCGCCCCGCTCCAACTGCACCGCATCCACCCAGACCGTCGCCGCCGCAGCCTGCGAGGCCGTCAGGTCCAGCCCGACGCCGGTCCAGATGAACTCGCTCTGCGGCGTGAAGCTGAAACAGTAGCGCTGCCACCGCTCGCTGAGCGTCAGGTCCTTGCGCAGGCTCCTCCCATCCGCCTGGCGGACGACGAGCAGGCCGACCCGGCCGGGTTGGTCGGCCTTGACCGACGCCGACAGGGTGTAGGTCTGTCCCGGCTGCGCCCGCAGCCAGCCCTCGTGCGCTGCCACGAGCGAGCCAATCTGCTTGCGCACCGGTGCGTAGTAGTCGAAGTAATACGTGGGGGTCTTCCGCTCATCGAGGGTCATGCACAGGCTGGATGCGCCGTGAGCGGCGGTGCTGGGATCGATCTCACCCATCAGCCGGAAGGCGTTGCCGTACCAGTAGCCGATGTCAGGGGCATAGCTGCCCCAGCCGGCGGCGCCGCACTCAAAGCTGCTGTTGGGGATGAAGTTCGTGCGCCCCTCCGTGGGAAGCTGCGGATGCCGCTCACGCCGCATCTCGGTTGCGGTGAGGGCGACGTCGGCGAGCCACAGTGTGCCGGTGCCGAAGTGGCAGAGCTGCAGGCGGCTGTTCGCGGCGGGCAGGTCCATCGTCGCGCGGAAGAAGAACTCATACGGCTTCCAGGCGGCGCGGACGCTGAAGCCGCCGCCGAGGCCGGCGCTGCTCCAGGTGCGCGTGTTGCTCAGCCCGACCTGCACGCCGCCCCGGATGCCTTCACCCTTCGCCTGGAAGCTCAGGCGGTACCACTTCCCCTCCTGGACGCTGACAGTGCCTACCTGGCAGATCATGGCGTGGCTGTAGGGTGTTGTGCCGTGGAACTCGGTGCAGGTGAGCTTCGCCGAGAAGCCCTTGCCCGCCGGCCCCAGGTCACGAGTGAGCGCCTGCTTGATCTCCGGGGCGCCGGAGGTGGCCCAGCCCTCCGGAGTGCCGTCTACGCCCACCTGGCCGAAGTCCCCATTGCGGACGAGGTTGGTCTGGGCCACGGCGGCGGGGATAGCACAAACGAGGGCGGCGAGCATCAGCGCAACCAGCTTCTCGGACATCGTGTTCTCCTTCGCGGGAGGTGGAGCACCGGATGAGAGCGATCAGTGCTGTGGTGGCTTCCAAGTTGGCGAGCACTCCTTCCTCGCTGCTTGCTCTGCTCCTGCTTCTCTCCCGCAGCCGCCGGGCTGCGCTCGAATCGTCGGTGGTGCTCATGCCCCCCTCGCCGAGGGGTCCGGCCGAAAAGGCCACATCCGGCCGGCCCCCGAGGCGTAGCGGCCGGCTGAGTGCCCTCCAGAGCTATTCTGGAGTGGCCTCGCGGCCTCAGAACGGCTTTTCGGCCGCTCTTCTAGGGCCCCCATCACCTCCATGGCGTGGAAGCTGTGGATCGCCACCCATCGCCGCTACCCGACGCGGGTGCCCTTGGACCTGGCCCTGCCGGCGCGGGCCGAGTGCCTCCTGCCGGCACCCCGCCAACAGGCGGCAGGAGAAGGCCCCGTCCCCCGGGAAAGTGCCTGCCCAGTACACCGCCAACGCTTCCCGGAGGTCTGCCATGCGCTCCCTGTTCTTGTGCCTGTCCGTTCTGTTCCCCGCGCTCGCCGCCCACGCGGTGCCCTCACTCGTGCAACGCGTGAATGAGCACGTCTACATGGTCAGCGATGATGCCGACAGTTGGGGTGCCAACTGGAGCCTGGACATCACGCACCAGGTGAGCAGCACCTACCAGGCCAAGAAGGTTCTCGACCTGTCGGATCTGCCTCCCGCCGTCTGGGAGGCGACCACCAGCGTTCGGCTGTCGGTGCAGTTGTGTGTGCGCGACTACTCGTTCCACGATCTGCCCAGGGCCAACGGCCTGGACGAGACACTGCAGTTCGTGATCAACGGCAAGGTCCACGAGTACCCGACCAGCGGTGGGGCCCCCGTCTACCTGGAACCGATCGGGGGAATGGGCTGGTATGATGTCAGCATCCCGAAGGCTGACGTGGTGCGCGGCGTGAACGAGATCATCGTCCGCAAGGCGCCGGGCAAGCCGCAGGACCCGCAGGCGGGGTCTGACGACTACCTCTACCTGGCGATCGATCTCACCCGCAAGCGCGGGAACAGCTCAGTCACCTTCGATGGCACGACATGGACCCGGGACAAGCTGACGATCCCGGGTGGCAATGGCGAGTACATGGTCCGCCTGTACCTGATCACGGGCACCACCCATACGCGGGCCACCTGGCGGCCTGGTCAGACGCCGGCCTACGAAGACCCGGCCGGACTGGTGCTCTACGCGGGGGCGCGGGGGGTGAAGGCCACGGCCGCAGGCCTGTCGCTCAGCCCGGGGCAGCTCGCGCGGGTGGAGTGGTCGGCGACGGCGTTCGATGCCGCGGAGCCCATGCAGGTGACGGTCCAAGCCCGGGGGCCGGCACACCTGCAGTGGCTCGATCCCACCAGCAAGGCGGTAGCCGACCCCGCGATCGACGGGGCCTCCGGCACGCTCCCCGCCGGACGGGCCCTCAAGCCATCGGGGCTGCTCATCATGGCTCAGGGGCAGCCGGTGACCGTGCAGGCCGTGACGATTGAGGGGTCACAGACCTACCACCCCGAGCCGCCGCGCGTGAACATCGCGCCACTCATTGCCGCCGCACCGGCGGTCCCTCCTGCCAGGCCGGTCTGCTCAACCGGCGCCACCGGCATCACGCTCACCGGCGGGCACCTCCAGGCGATCTTCGAACGTGCCGGCACGCTGCGGCTGCGGTCGCTGCGCAACCTGATCCACAAGTCGGAGATGCTGCGGGCGAGGCCTGAGCAGGTGCCGCTGTTTTGCGTGGAGGTCAACAACGTTCGCTATGCGGGAAGCCGCGACTTCGAGGCGACTGACCTGCAGCCGGTGACGAACGGGTTCGTGGCGACATTGCGGGGCCCGCTCTCCCACGAGGCGGGTGGCCTGCCGCCGCGGGCGCTCCAGGCGACCCTGACCGTCGTCATCGGCAACGATGGCTTGCGCATGGGCATGGAGCTGACCAACGTCGGCACGGCGCCGGTCGACTTTAAGCTGGCATTCCCGGTGTTGGCAGGGCTGGCGGTCTCGCCGCACCCGCCGGATGACTACTACTTCTTCCCCTCGGGCGGAGGGATCTTCAGCGCTACTCCCGCCGTCATTCGCCGGGGTTACGGCGACTATGAGGCCATGTACCAGATGATGGACCTGTTCAGTCCGGCGCTCGGGTGCGGGCTGTCGCTGCGCGCCCTTGACGACCAGGGCTGGCATAAGGTGCTGGCGCTGCGCAAGCATGTGCCGGACAAGGGCGAGGCCAACTACGAGCATCTGACGATGAACGTCAAGGACGACTACCGGTGGAAGACCCCCCTCGACGCCGTGGCGGGGACGTCGCTGGCGTTTGAGTACCTGCGGCGCACGCGGGCCACACAGAGCGAGGCGGCGCCGGCGGTTGCCGGTCACGCCGCGAGCCTATCCAAGACCGCCACCTTCGCCCCGGCCGACTGCCTCCTCACGGTGCATTACGGCGACTGGCACACGCCGATGGCGGCATACGCCGAGTGGGCGCACCGCGTCTGGCAGTTCCGCCCGTTCCCCTCGCGGCTCAAGCACATCCGCAACATGGACTGCCCGGGGTGGGCCCAGAACATCCTCTTCCGCGACGGCAAGTACCGCACCGACTTCATCACCGCACGGACTGACTGCGTCGAGCTGATGAGCTGGTGGGAGTGGTCACCGCTCGGGCCGTTCATGACGCCCCTCGACCAGCTCGACAAGGTCCTCACGCCCGCCCAGATCAAGGAGTGGCAGCCGTACTTCGTCAAGGACCCTGTTACCGGCCAGAAGATGTGGAACAACCAGCCCGGTGACTACAAGGGCTACAACGAGCGCTTCGGGGGGTTGCCCGCCTTCCGCAAGGCCATCGAGACGTACCAGAAGAGGGGCGTACTCGTCACGCTGTACACTGACCCCTTCCGGCTCGACGAAAACTGCGACACCGGCCGCGCCCACGGCAAGCAGTGGACCGTGGTCCTGCCCGACGGCAAGCCGAGTACCTCCTACGAGGTCTATAACCCGTGCCACAACCTGGCCGAGGTGCGCCAGTGGGCGGCGGAGACGATGGGCCGTGTCATGCGCGAGACCGGTGCCGATGGCATTCGCCTCGACGAGTACGGCCACCGGGGTTGGGCATGCTACAGCGAAGCGCACGACCATACCTTCCAGGAGCCGGGCATCACGCAATGGAACAAGGCTGTCGCCGAGGCCTGCCGTCTGATCCACGCCGAGATGGACAAGGTGCGGCCCGACCTCGTGCTCACCACCGAGCACCCGGGCTATGACTACCTGATGCAGTACCTCGAGGGGTGCATCACCTATGACCTCTCGGTGGTGGCGTCGCCGCTACGCCCGGTGGAATGCAACCTGCAACGCTTCTACTTCCCCGAATGCAAGGCGTACGAGCTGGACCATCGCACCAACGACCCGCAGTCGCGCAAGACGTTCTGGAACACGGTGGAGTCGTTCGAGCGCGACAAGCCAATCGCCATGGCCAGCATCCTGGACGAGAACGAGGACGTCTACCAGGGGCGCGACAACACCCCGCTGGTGCCCACCCTCCAGCCGCTGCTCTACGCCAACCGGTTCCGGGGCGGGGGCAAGACGATGATCCACCTGTACAACGCGATGGGACATACCTTCGAGGGGCCCGTGCTGGCCGTTGCCGCCGATGCCGGGGGGAGCGGGCCCGTGCACGTCATCGAGCTCCTCCACGGCGCGGAGCTGCCCGTCATCGATGGCCGGGTGAGCCTGTACATCGACCGTGATGACGTCGCCTGCGTCGCCATCCTGCCGCGCCTGCTGCAGGTCGACGGGCAGGGGCACGTGCGGATCGGCGACGGCAAGGGGGGCCAACTAGTCCTGGTGAATGAGAAGGGTGAGGGCCTGGTGACACAGGAGGCCACGGGCTCGGAGGCCGCCCTCGACCTCACCAGGCTCCCGGTCGGCACGAAGCCGGCGTGCCTGAAGCTGCTGCGCGACAAGCAGATGGTCGACACGATGCAGTGGCCGTGATCCACCCATGACCCGCGAGACGCGAGGCGCGGACACCGGAGGGAGAACCCAGATGAGCGGCTCAGGCCAGTTGCGGCTGCAGACAGATGTGCTCGTCCTCGGCACCGGGGGCGCAGGGCTGCGCGCCGCCCTCGCGGCGCGACACCGCGGCGCCGAGGTGCTGGTCGTCTCGAAGATGCAGGCGGAGGACCCCAACTGCACCGCGGTGGCGTGGGGCGGAACCACCTATGCCACGGCGGCCCACCAAGCGGAGCTGTTCCGGCAGGTCGTTCATACCGGCGGCTTCCTCAGCAACCAACGCCTGGTCGAGACCTTCGTGCGCGGCGTGCCGCAGAGCGTTGTCGACCTGCGCGATTGCGGCGTGCCTCTGGACATCCTCGACAACGCGGAGGTCGAGGGGCGACTGGGGGTCGCGCGCGTGCGGGGCGGCGCCGGGCCGCGCGGCTATGGCATGGTGCGGCCGCTGCGAAGCGGAGCGGCCATGGTGGGCGTGCGCTTTGCCGATGAGCTGATGATCGCGTCGCTGCTGGTGAGCGACGGGCGCGTCACCGGCGCGGTGGGCGTCGAGCTGTGCGAGGGCAGGCCGGTCGTCATCACCGCGAAGGCCCTCGTCATCGCCTGCGGCGGCGGGGCCGGCCTGTACGAGCGCAATGACAACCCGCCCGGCACGACGGGGGACGGCATCGCCCTGGCCTACGACGCCGGCGCCGAACTCGTGGACATGGAGCTGATCAGCTTCCAGTACCCGGCAGGCCGCATCGCGGAGACGTTCGCCGCACCGGCGGTCCCGGCCGAGGCCCTGCTCTCGGTCGGTGCCGCCCACTACTTCCTGGGGGGCATCCGCATCGACGAGCGTTGCCGCACCAGCGTTGCCGGTCTGTTCGCCGCCGGCGAGACCGCGGGCGGGCTGTTCGGTGCCGCACGCCTCGGCGGCGCCGCGGTGGCCGACGTGCTGGTGTTTGGCGCCATTGCCGGACGCGAGGCGGCGGCCCACGCCGCCGTGACCACCGCCCCAGAGCCGGATGAGGCCCGGGTGCGACAGGCCCGAGCCTCGCTCGAGGCCCTGGGGGCCGGCGAGGGAGTGGCGGCCGATGAGGTCGCCACCAGGTTGCGGGCTGTCATGTGGCGCTGCTGCGGCCCGATCAAGTCCCGCCGCAGCCTCGAGACAGGTCTGGCGGAGTTGGAGCGTCTCGAGGCCCTGCGGCCGACGCTGCGGGTTGCCTCGACCGCCGGCCTGCGCGCCGGGCTCGAATGCCGGAGCCTGCTGACCATCGCCCGCCCGATCCTCCTCGCCTCGCTCCTGCGCGAGGAGACCCGAGGCTGCTTCTGGCGCCACGACTTCCCGGAGCCCCGCAATGCCGAGTGGCTCAAGAGCATCTACTGGCGGCAGGAGCATGGCGTGGGCCGCCACGCAGTCAGACCGACCGTGATGACGAGGTTGACGACGCCGACGGCGCCGCGTATCGGTGCGGGCTGCTTCCCCTACCTGCCGCCCGAGGACGAATCCGCAACATCAGGGAGATGATCGTCAATGCACTTGCGGTACCTGAGCCGGGATGACATGGAGCTGCTTCAGATCAGCATGGCCGACATGATGGCGGCGGTGGAAGAGGGGTTCCGGCGCAAGGCGATGGGGCAGACACAGATGACGGCGAAGGCCTTCGTCAGCTCGCGCCCCGGTGAGGCCGGCCTGATGTCCCTGTCGGCTTACGTCGGGGGTGTGGACGCGGTCGGCATCAAGTGGCTCGGGTCACGCAGCGTTAACCGGCAGCCCGGCCAGCCGCTGCACACCGGCCTGGTGATCCTCAACGACCCGGAGACGACACTGCCGGTGTGTATCGTGGACGCGGCCTGGGTTACGGCGATGCGCACCGCCGCCGCCAATGGCGTGGCGATGAAGCACCTGGGACCCGCGCAGGCGACGATCGGCGCTGTCGTAGGCTGTGGTGTGGAGGGACGCAGCAACCTGCAAGCCATGCTTGCCTGCTACCCGGACCTGGCGGAGGTCCGCTGCTACGACGTTGTCGCGGAGGCTGCTCAGAGGTTCGCGGGCGAGGTACAGGCGCAGTACGGGCTGGCCGTCACGCCCACGTGCGATGCCCGGTCGGCCGTCGTCGACGCCGATGTCGTGGTCACGGCAACCTCGACCGGCGCCACCCCGTTCCTCAAGGCCGAGTGGCTCAAAGCCGGCGCCATCGCGACCCCGGTTGACCTGTGGGGGGCCTGGGAGGCCGACCTGGCGGCCAGGGTCGACAAGCTGGTGGTGGACGACTACCACAAGTACGACGCCTTCCGGTCCGCCGAGAGGCTCAAGGAGATCCCGCAACCGTATGCCGAGCTGGGCGAGATCATTCTGGGCGAGCGCCCTGGCCGTGAACGTCCTGATGAGCGAGCCCTGACGATGATGGGCGGCCTCCCGGTGCAGGATGTGGTGGCCGCACACCTGGCCTACCAGCGGGCCGAGGCGCTGGGAGTGGGTGTCTGCCTACCGCTGTGAAGGCAAGGGGGGAGGGCGAGAGCGGCTTGATGCCTTGCCGACCCGATGCTCTGCCAAGCGTCGCCCGATAGGTCCGCCTGGCAACGGAGGCCGTGAGGGGAACAGCGTCTCGGCGGCGCGGGGCGAAGCGAAGAGGAGGGACAAGACATCTCTGCCGCCGGATTCCACGGGTTGTCGAGCCTGTCGCGAAAGTCGTGTTGGCGCGGCTTCCAGCCGCGCCGGTACCACATGCCCAGCGGCCCCCTGTAGGAGCGGCTTCCAGCCGCGATGGGTGTGGCGACCCTCGCAGGGTCAATCGC
>CAZIWQ010000244.1:4882-8163 GCA_964542355.1 uncultured Armatimonadia bacterium | reverse complement strand
GCCGATGCCACCAGGCCAGCGTGCCAGCCAGCGTGCCCAGGAGCAGCCACGACTCCGGCTCCGGCTGCGTGGTGAACCGGACGTTCTTGACGCGGTGGGTCCCGGTGCAGTCACCGGTTCCCCCCGTGATGCCGAAGTAGCACTGCGCGAGGTCGGCGTCGCTCAGCGCCGTCTGCGTCCAACTGTAGCGGTGGGCGGCGTCCATCGTGTCCCAGTAGAATGTGAAGCCCCCCGCCCCGTCATAGGTAAGCTTGACACTCTCCCAGCCCTCGTTGACAAAGAAATCGTCGTAGGAGCCATAGGTGTGGTAGGAGTCCGGGTCATAGGTCCAGGTGGAGAGGTCCTGCAAACAGGAGTGCTCGTCGCCGGTGTCGCCCTGGTTCTGGAAGTGGTCCAGCTCGAACGCCCAGCCCTCCAGCCCCGCGTAGTAGCCCTTGGCGCTGGTCTCGGGTGTGTTCGGTTGCGTGCCGCGCGAGACCCCCATCCACTCCCCGTAGCCCCCCAGCAGCTTGCTCGTGTCGTACCCAATACTGGGGGCCGAGACCCAGGCAAACGTCAAGCCGTCCGCGCTGTACCCCTCCTCCATGTCATGCTTGACATAGATCTCGGCTGTCAGCGACCACGGGTCCCGCACGTCAAACGTACTGGCGGTGTAGAACGCGCTGGTGCGCTGGTAGTTCACTTCGTCGACGGTGAGCTGGAGGTAGCCGAGCGAGGACCAACTGTATGGCCAGGAGCCGGACTGCTTCGCGACGAACGTGCGGGAGTTCTGGGTCGTACCCGGGTCCGAGTGTCGGGTGCCCCGTGTCCCCTGGATTGTCCACCCGGCGGGCACAGTGCTCGTGTTGAAGCTTTGATAGACAGTATCGGCCCACGACGGTGTCGCCGTGAGCCCGACCATGGTTGCTACCCAGAGCCAACGCTGCATCGCTGCCCGCTCCACTCCGTCCACTCCGACATGACCGCAGATCACGTGCGTTGCTCGACGGCGAGCAGCTCCGCGCGCCTGCGCCCCCCATGCCCTGACCAACTGCGGCAATCCATACGGCTACGGATGATTCCTATAACCTCTTGGCCATCGTATCCCCGTAGGGCATCTGCCAAACGCCACTCCATGGATAGCTATAGTATAGCCAGATGGATAGTTCAATGCAACCCGTTTGTGCACCAACAGCCAAGCGGGTCGGTCACCTTGGTCAGGAGACCGGCCCGCGCAGTGTCAGCCTGCTGCCGGGGGCTCTCAGTGGGCGGTGGCTTGAGCCTGCAGGGCTCGCCGACGCCGGTGCCACCCGGCGAGGGCAACCATCATCAGCCCCATCAGCAGCCAGGATGCCGGCTCGGGCTGCGACTCGATCCGGATGTTGCGGACCCGATGGGAGGCGTTGGAGTCACCGGTCGCCGCCGTGACACCAAAGTAGCAGGACTTCAAATCGGCATCGGTCAGTGCCTGGGCCCAACTGTACTGGTGCGCCGCGTCCATCGTGTCCCAGTAGAAGGTGAAGTTCCCCGCTCCGTCGTAGGTCAACTTGACCGTTTGCCAGCCCTCGTTGACGAAGAAGTCGTCGGTTGAGCTGTACTCGCGGTACGAGTCGGAATCATAGGTCCAGGTGGACAGGTCCTGGAGGCAGGTGTGTTCCGTGCCAGTGTCACCCTGGTTCTGGAAGTGGTCGAACTCGAACGCGACTCCCTCCAGACCCCTGTAGTACCCGCGCGCCTGGTCGACCGGCACGTTCTTGTCCGTGCCACGCGGGACGCCCATCCACTCACCATAGCCACCCAGGAGCTTGCTCGTCTGGGAGCCGATGCTGCCCGCCGACACCCAGGCGAAGGTGAGCCCGTCGGCGCTGTCTCCCTGATTCATGTCGTGCGAGACCCAGATCTCGGCCTCGATGCTCCACGCTAGTGTGGCGTTGAACGTCTTGGCAGTGTAGAAGGCACTGGTGCGCTGGTAGTCGACGAGGTCGTCGGTGAGCTCGAGGTAGCCCTGTTTCTGGTTGTACGAGTTGCGAAGGAAGCTGGAGGCCGCTTGGGTCTGGCCGTTGTCGGTGTGATCATAGCCCCGCGTGCCCTGAATCAGCCAGCCGGTGGGCACGGTGGCCGTGTCAAAGCTCTGGAACACGACATCCGCTCTCGCCGAGGCACCGACGACAAGCAGACACACGACCAATGCCCAGCCCTGCAGCGTTCCCCTAGTCATCGCCTATCCCATGCGCTCCGACGTGCCCCCGGTCCCGTGGTCGACACGACCACGGCCCCCTGACCCCAGATGGCGGCGCGCCCAAGCTCACAGCCCCGGCAGTGAGCAGGGCACACGTCGACACCATCTCGCGGCGTCCGGCATGGCACTCAATGCATCACGGGATTCACAGCGGGGACGCTCCCAACGGCCACAACGCTATGCTCCAAGAGCGGATGCTGACATGTGCCATCGGCTTATATGCCATAGTATACCCGGTTGGGCTCATAGTATGCAACCCGCCTGCTGCAAAATTCTGTGCCGTGCTGGGTGCGGCCGTCGGACAGAACCGCTACGGCGTTCCCTGATGGCCCAAGAGGCACCTGTGAGCGGCTTTGGGAGAGCGGCCGAGGGGCCACTGGCGCCGGGCCGCACGCTTCGGGTATCATCGGGAATGGCCCGGAGGGCCCGTCGTCGAGGTCGCCCGCTGACTCGCTCGGAGAGCGCTGCCATGGAACCACGGATTCGTCCCGACCTACCACCGCGCGCGGACGCGGCACTCATCGCCCACTGGCTGGAGGGCCCGCGCGGTCGCCTCCTGCGGCGGGCGCAAATCGGCCTCCGGCGCCGTGTGCTCGAGGTTGGCTGCGGGCACGGAATAGTCACGGAAGAGCTGGTCAGGCGCGCACCAGGGCTCGTGGTCGCCCTCGACCGCGACCTGGCGCCCGCACGCGAGGCGGCCGCCTCCGGAGCACACCTCATCGCCGCGGAGGCCGCCCGCCTCCCCTTCCCGCCACGGACCTTCGACCTCGTCCTATGCCAGAACGTCCTGCTGTGGGTGTCAGACCTCGCCGCCGTGCTCGCGGAGGTAGCGCGAGTGCTCATGCCCGGCGGCGTGCTGATCGCGATCGAGCCCGACTATGGCGGCATGCTCGAGCACCCGCCGGCCATTGCGCTGCAGGACGTGTGGCTGAAGGGGCTGCGGGCCGCGGGTGCGGACCCGCAGGTCGGGCGGCGCCTCCCGGGGGCCTGCGAGCGTGTCGGGCTCCGGACGTGGGTGGAGCTGCAGAACGTCCCGCGCCCCGTCGACCTGGCGGCCACGCGG
>CAZIWQ010000244.1:269-4872 GCA_964542355.1 uncultured Armatimonadia bacterium | reverse complement strand
GGCCCGACCGCGGGCGTGTCACGGCGAGCATGGCGGCCCTCGACACCTGCCGCGGGACCTGGGAGGCCTTTGTGCACGTCCCCTACTTCCTCGTGATGGGCACGCGCCCGGTGTGACGGCCCAGCCCAACGGCCCCAGGGGCGGACCGACCGATGCGACGGACCTCTGCCAGCTTGCCTGGCAGGGGTCGTTACGGAACGCGCGCCCGCCCCATCCCCCGCGAGGTTCATGCTGCGCCACAAGGCTGCGACAGGAACGGGGGGTCTGGGGGAACTGTGTTCCCCCGGCGGGTGCGGGCAGACCCCGCGTCCGTGAGAGCCGACAAACGACACGGGCCGCAGACAGGCGTCAGCCTCGTCTGCGGCCCGTGCGAGCGGCTGGGATCGCGTTGTACAGGAGCTACCCGGCGCCTGCTGCCAGGCACGCCTGCAAGTCCTCGTCCACCGTCGTGATCGGCTTGATGTCGAACTCGCGGACCAGGACGTCGAGCAGGTTCGGGGTGATGAACGCCGGCAGCGTCGGCCCGAGCCGGATGTGCTTGATGCCCAGGTGCAGCAGCGATAGCAGGATGACGACTGCTTTCTGCTCGTACCAGGTGATGATCAGCGACAGCGGCAGATCGTTGATCGTGCAGTTGAAGGCCCCGGCGAGCGCCACGGCAATCTGCACCGCCGAATAGGCGTTGTTGCACTGCCCGACGTCCAGCAGGCGCGGGATGCCGCCGATGTCGCCGAAGTCGAGCTTGTTGAAGCGGTACTTACCGCAGGCGAGCGTGAGGATCGCGCAGTCGGCGGGCACCTTCTCGGCGAACTCGGTGTAGTAGTCGCGGCCGGGACGCGCGCCATCGCAGCCACCGATCAGGAAGAAGCGCCGGAGGGCGCCGGATTTGACCGCGTCGATGACCTTGTCCGCGATGGCCAGGACCGGAGCGTGGTGGAAGCCGGTGAGAATGGTCTTGCCGTCGCTCTCCCCGAGCGGCGGGAGGGTCTTGGCCAGCGCGATGACGGCGGCGAAGTCACGGCTCTCGCCCAGGTGCTTGACCCCCGGCCAGCCGACCGGCCCCAGTGTGAAGACGCGGTCCTGATAGCTCTCGCGCGGCTTCTGCAGGCAGTTGGTGGTCATGATGATCGGCCCGGGGAACTGGTCGAACTCCTCGCGCTGGTTCTGCCACGCCGACCCCCAGTTGCCCACCAGGTGGCTGAACCGCTTCAGTGCCGGGTACATGACCGCCGGGAGCATCTCGCCGTGGGTGTAGACATTGACCCCGCTGCCCTCCGTCTGCTCGAGGAGCTTGAGCAGGTCCACCATGTCGTGGCCGCTGATCAGGATCGCGGGGCCGGCCTTCGTCCCCAGGAACACGGGGGAGGGCTCCGGCGTCCCCAGGAGCGCGACATGGCCCGCATCGAGCATCCCCATGACCGTGATGTTCACTTCGCCCACCTTGAGCGCCAGGGCGAGCAGGTCGGGGACACCGCGGGCATCGTCGGCAGTGGCCGCCAGCGCCTCGTAGACAAAGGCATCCACCGCCCGGTCGGTCTGTCCCAGCTCACGGGCGTGGAAGGCGTACGCACAGAGGCCCTTGAGGCCATAGATGATGAGCTGCCGCAGGGCTCGCACGTCGGCGTCGGGGTGGGCGTCCTGGAGGATCCCGACCTGCGCGCCGAGGGCGACGAGGTCCTGCTTCGTCGCTCCCGGCGGGATCGCCGGGGCGAGGTCGTCGGGGGCGGTGGCGCCGGCCTGCACCGTCAGCTTCCGTGCCGCCTGCTTCATGGTCTCGGACTGCCGGATGAACTCGACGAACCGGTCGGCATCGAAGTTGACGTTCGTAAGGGTCGCGAACAGGGCTTCCTGGGTGAACGCGTCGAGGGCGGCATCCTGCCGGCCGGCCTCGTAGGCCGGTGCGGCCAGGCGCGACAGGCCCTTCAGGGAGAAGATCAGCAGGTCCTGCAGGGCCGCGGTCTCGGCGTCCTTACCGCAGACGCCCTGCCGGGTGCACCCGGTACCACTGGCGGTCTGCTCGCACTGATAGCAGAACATCGACATCGTGATTCCTCCTCGGTGAGGCAAGCGTTGGTGGGCGTCTGAAGACTGCGCGGGTCAGCCGGATCAGCGCTGACGACCAGACTATAGCCGGTCGGCCACGGGAGGGCTTTGACTTAGGTCAAACGGGAGCGACGCCGCGGCCTTTATCGCCCTTGCGCGCGGAGCGCCCCTACCACGGCACGACGGATGCCTGCGAACTGCTGCTCTGGCAGTGGTCACAGGCCATCGACCAGGTCCTGCAGGGCCTCCGCGTCGAGGACGACCACTCCCCCTTTGCGCTCAGCGAGGATGCCGGCCTCCTTGAGGTGCCGCAGGGAGCGCGAGAGTGGCTCCAGCACGGTCCCGAGCTGTGCCGCAAGCTGGGTCTTGGTTCCGGGCAGCGGGCAGAAGCCATCGGTCGCGCCGGCGAGGACGAAGCGGGCGAGGCGGGTGGTGACATCGCGCAGGGACAGGTCCTCGATGGTCTGAACGAACTGACGCAGGCGCCGCGAGAGGCCGCCCAGCATCGCCAGCGACAGCTCGGGGTCCTCGCGGAGGAGTTGCAGCAGCCGGTCGCGGTAGACACGCGCGACGGAGCTGTCGGCCACCGCCATGGCCGAAGCCGGGTACGTCCCCTGCGCGAACACCGCCCCCTCCGCGACGAGGTCGCCGTGGCCGGCCATGTGCAGAATGTGCTCGCGGCCGTCGGGCGAGAGCAGGTAGACCTTGAGCTGCCCGGACAGGACGAGGAAGAAGCTCGTGGCCCTGTCACCGGCCGCGAACACCTCGGTGCCGCGCGGGTAGCGATCGACCGTGGCCGCGCGCGTGAGGCGCGCGCGCTGCTCCGCGGTGAGGTCGGCAAACAACGGGACGGTGGCGAGGGCTGCGGTCAGGTCGTGGTCCAGAGCGGTCCCCCCCTCTAGCCCGGTCTATTCATGAACGGCTTGGGGCTCCGCCCCAAACCCCGCTGGGGCCACAGGCCCCAGACCCCGTCTTGCGCCCCCTGGCGGCGCGCAGACGGCGCGCGCCGCCAGGGGGCGTGAGGGCACCTATGGCCGCGTTTGGGGGGCGCAGCCCCAACACGGTGTCTCATCCCGGCGCTCCCGCCACATCGTCGCCAGACCACATGGGAGCAGCGCAGCGTCGCGGGACGCTCTCAGGCAGCCGGCAGCCGGGCCTGGAGGTCGGCGGGCAGCAGCGCGCCGTAGGTCTCGCGGACAAGCCGGGCGCAGCGGGAGGCGTTATCGGCCTCGCCGGCTGCCTGGGCCGCCTCGCACGCGAGCACTCCCGCCAGCGGCGAGAAGCTCTCGGCGGGGGCGTACTTCACGAGACCGATCAGGCGGCTGGCGGCCTCGCTGGCGCGCCCCTGTGCCCGCATGATGATCCCATCGACGAGGACGGCGGCCGGGCGCTTGCGGAAGCCCTGGCCGCCGGCGGCGGCGCGGTAGGCCTCCAGCCACGGCGCGGCCTCCGCCTCGCGACCGAGCACCACCCCGAGCGCGATGGCCCCGATCGCCAGGGCGCCCTCATCCAGCCCGGCGGGCGCGGGGACAGCGCCCGTCAGCGCGCTCAGCCAGTCGAGGGCCTGCCACGCCAGCCGGGGGTCGACAGTGGGGGGCATGATCCCATACGTGATCTCGCCACGGCTGACGACGACGGGGGCGAGCGCCGGCGCGGCCGGCCCCGCCACGGGGGGCGCCTCACGAAACCCCAGCGCGGGGAACGTCTCCTGCACCAGCTTGAGCCCTGCCGCCGGTTTCCCGCCGCGGCGCAGGGCCAGTGCCTGGTAGACCTTGAGGCACGCGATGTCCCCGGGCCTGGCGCGCGGGTTAGCGAGTGCGCGTGCGAGCCATGCCTCAGCCTCGGTGGCCTGGTCGTAGGCCTTGAGGAACTCCAGCACGGTGATGTTCGGCTCCGCACTCGCGGGAGCCGTCCTGTCCTCCGTGTACAGCCGTTGGTAGAGGCTGAGCAGCGCCGCCGACGCCTCCTGCGGTGTCTTCTGGGCAATGACGGTGGCGATGTACGGGCCGGGGGGAGCTTTCAGTTTCCCGGCCCCGTCGAGCACGGCGAAGTTCGGGAAGGTCTCGACCTGGTATGAGTCCACCAGGCGCTTGTCGGCCTTGGCGTCCAGCTCAACGAGATTGAAGACCGCGCTGACGAGGCGGAAGGCCGGCTTCGTCAGGCAGTCGGTCTCAGCCTTGCGGCAGTGCGGGCAGCCGGGCAAGGTGAAGTAGATCAGCACGAGCTTGCCGGTGGCGCGGGCGTCGGCTGTGGCCTGCGCGAGGTCACGCGAGAAGCCCGGGCACTGCGCGTGAGCGCACGTCGCGACCACGGTGAGAGCGGCGGCAACGCCCGCGAGCCGGCGAGCCGGAGAGCAGCCGGCCCCGTGCGGTCGCGACATCAGCGGCTGGAGGCCCATCATGGGTCGTACCCCTCGGGAGTAGCGTTACTATCGCTATTCTGCGAGTCGGGGGCCGTTCCCTCCGCGGACGTACGGCGTTGGGGACGCGGGCTCTGCCCGCACCCGCGGGGGGGCCACCGGTACCCCCCCCCCCCCCCTACCGGCGTATGCGGGTTGGGC
>CAZIWQ010000244.1:0-259 GCA_964542355.1 uncultured Armatimonadia bacterium | reverse complement strand
CCGTGCGGTCGCGACATCAGCGGCTGGAGGCCCATCATGAGCGCTACCCCTTAGGAGTGACGTTGCCGCTAACATTCCGCGAGCCGGGGGATGTTCCCTCTGCGGGCGTACGGCGACCTACCCCCCGACCCCCTCCCCACGGGGAGGGGGAGGACGGAGACGGCAAGCGGCCGCGATGCTAAGCGGCACTCCCGTGCGGGTTCCGTTTGTGCGAACGAAGCTCGCACCGGAACCCGCACGCGAATGGGGTCTGGGGCCA
>CAZIWQ010000243.1:0-8164 GCA_964542355.1 uncultured Armatimonadia bacterium | reverse complement strand
GCGAGCGGGACGCTCGCGGTCCCAGGAACGGCTCGCCCCACGGGCGTTTCGCCGTCCGCCTTACCCCAACGGCTTGAGGCGATACACGTGCCGCGCCAGCGGGGCGAAGTCATCCTTCAAGCTGGTGCCGGTGCAGTGCACACGCCGGTTCTCGAAGACCACCTCCGCCTCCTGCCCCGCACACTCCGCCGGCACCGTCAGCTCCGCCGCCACCGGCTGCCGGTCGCGGTTCACCGCAATCAGCCAGCAGTCGGTAGCGATGCGGTGCGAGGACGCAATCACCCGCTCATCCTCCCCGGCGACGACCGCGACGTCCTGGCGCTCGGCCGCTAACGCCGGCAGCAGGGCCCGCATCTCCGCCGCGATCTGCCCCAGACCCGCCCACGCCGCATACGACGTCGGACGGTGGTTGTAGAAGAGCATGAAGCGCGTGCCCTCCACTAACGCCTGGTAGGCCATGCAGGTCTCCTCGGCCGCGGTCGGCTCGTAGGCATACGGCAAGGCCTGGATCCACCAGCGGATCGGCCGCCACTCGCCGGCCAGGCGCATGAACCGCGTGTGTGGCGCGATGACGCCCACATGCGCCGAGGGCACCGGGTAGATGTCCACCGACATGTAGTCCGAGCCGGCGAGGAAGCTCGCCATGCTGACCGCGGTCCCGCCGACATTGATCTCCGCCGGGTGGTAAGGGTCGACTTGCTTGACCTCGCGGTAGATGCGCGCGATCCACTCCGGGGTACAGTAGGCGGGGTCCGGCTCATCGATCAGGTGCCAGCCCAGCACCGCGGGATGCGCTTGCCCGAGCCGCACAACCTCCAGCGCCCGGCGCAGGATCTCCTCATCGGTGACGTCGGGGTTGGTGAACCGCCCCTTGTGGAAGTGGTTGATCGACAGCCAGTGGCTGAGGTTGACGGTGACCGTCATGCCGGCGGCCTGCGCGGTATCGAGAATCTGCGTCAGGGCGGCCGCGTTCAGCCGGGGGAGCGTGCCGTGAGGGGTCTTCTCGGCCTCCCAGAAGCCGCTCCACAGGTGCAGGTGGTTGAACCCATTGGCCGCCTGGGCACGGATGTGCTCGAGCGTGCGCTCGGTGCTGGACGAGGCATCGCTGCCGCAGGGCAGATAGGGCTGACCGTCGCGCCAGAGCACCCGCGTGAGCCGGTTGATCTTCACCTCCGCGCCCTGCGCCAGGGGTGCGAGCTTGACCACCTCGTGCTGGAGGGCCCCCACGACCTTCTCTCCCGCGCGCAGCTCGGCCCGGGCCGGCGAGACGCCCGGCGGGAGCGTCGCCGGGTCGAGCGGCACGACAACGCGGACGGGCAGCGGCGGCTTGAGCGTCTCGCGCAGGAGCGGGCGGCCGTCCGGGCTGTCGAGCGCGACCGTCAGCGTGGCCTGCGCCCGCTCCGCATCCGGTAGGTTCACCTCGTAGATCAGCCGGCCGGTTGTCTCGCGCGTGTAGTAGGAGAACTCCGGGCCGCACCCCACAAGCGGACGGGGCGTCGCCACCCGGGCGAGGTCGGCTGCCAGCAACCCGGTGGGGAACGGGGGTGGGGTGAAGACCGTCTCCGGCGGACGGGGGACGAAGGGCGTCGGCTGGTCGCCCACCTCCAGTTGCGCGGTGTCTACCCACAGCGTCCCCGCGCTGAGCTTCTCGAGGGAGATGGCCGGGAGCGGCTGGCCGGTCTTGATCTCGGCGGAGACGGCGAAGCGCTGCCACTCAGCGGTGGCCGCCACCTGTTGCTGCTTGCCGCCACAGCGCAGCGCCACCTGCACTCCCGCCGGCTCCGCGCGCAGGTAGACGGAGAAGACATACGGCCCATCCTGGGTGCTCGACGCCTGGTAGTTGAGCCATTGGGTGGCATGGGAGAGGCTGCCGGCGGGGAGGCTCCAGCGCAGGCTACGGTCGCCGTGCTGCTTGACCTGCGGATCCGGCGCGAGGCCGGCGGCGGTCTCGGCGTCGCCGCCGGGTGCTCGCCGCCACCCGTCCGGCAGGTCGGGGTTCTGCCAGCCCTCGAAGTCGCCACCATAGAGCAGGTTGCGCCGGGCGGAGAGGAACGGCTTGCCCGGTGTGGGCTCGAAGCGAACCAGGCAGGCGGAGCGATACACGGACTGGGGGCGGTCCGCCGCCACACCGGCCGATAGCGGCAGGATCTGCACCCACTCGCCGGAGCGGCGGGTGCTGCGCGCGCCGTTGAGTAGCGCTCCCTGCGCCTGCAGGCCCTCCCCGGTCTCGAACTCCACCGTCAGCTTCCCCCACTCGCTGTCGAAGACTGCCTTCCGGAAGCCAACCTGGTAGGGGAGCGCCTCGGCGCCGGCGCCGAGGCGAGCCGTCCGCGCCGCAGCGCCCGCCTTCTCCCATAGCGTCACCTGCGTGCCGCAGGCCAGCTCGGGGCTGAGCGTGAAGCCGGTGTCGATGGAGCCGGCTACCGCCGCAGGCACGGTGATCTCGTGCGCCAGCCGCGCCCCCTCCGCGACGAGCGTGACCTCGCGGCGCAGCGTGATCCCCTTCTCGCCGGTGTTGGTGGCCACGAGCCGTGGGGGGGTGGCACCGGCGGCGGAGAGCTCCACGTGCAGGTTGCGCCGCACCTCGACCCAGTAGATGGGGCTGCCACCGGGTAGCTTGCCAAACATCCCGGCATAGCTGGTGGTGATGATCGGCGTGCGGCCGTGGTCGAGGCTGATCTTGCCGTCGCCATCGATCCGCGCAGTGTACTCACCACTCCGGAGGCTCTGGGCGTGCGCTGTGGTGATCGCCACCAGCAGGCCGATGGCAGCGAGGGACACGCAGCAACACAGACGGGTTCTCATCACTCCGATCGTCTCCCTATCGCCGAGCGTGCACGAGACCACACGACGTCCCTCGAGAGCCCGGAGGATGGGGTGCCGTTCGCCGTCTCCCACGCTCCTACGCTCCTACGCTCCTGCCGTTCCTGCCGTCCCGTTCCTCACGCCCCCATCTGCGGGATCAGCCCGAAGACCAGCATTACCAGGCCCAGCAGCGAGAATGCCAGGCTGCCGTAGAACGCAAGGGCCCAGTTGTGGCACGTCTGGACCGTCCCGTCGGGCAGTCGCACCTTCCACAGCTCCAGGAACGGGCGCGGGAACCGGCGATACCAGCCGGTGACGACCACGTCCTGGCCGATGAACGAGTCGGCGCGGAACAGCCCGAAGAGCATCTCCAGCAGACGGATCGGCTGGCGATAGTCGCAGACCATGAACCCGGTGTCATCCTGGACGACGAGGTCCTCGCTCCAGTACAGGCCGGGGATGCCGCGACCGATGATCCGGCCCTTCAGCGTGGCCGGGATGGACCGCACCGACGACACCTTGACCTCACCCACCAGGTGCGCGACCTTGCGCTCCGGGAAGCTGTCCTTGGGGTAGGTGAAGATGACGCGCAGGAGGCTCCCCAGCGCCAACCCCGCCACCACGGCTCCCAGTGGCGCCAGCAACAGCAGCAGGTCGCCGTCGAAGGTCTCCTCGAGGCGGCTCCCGCCCAGTACGAAGGCGACGCCCACCCCGGCGAGTAGGCCCAGCAGCGGCATGAGGTAGACGATCACGTCGGAGGTGAAGTCGTCCCAATAGCTCTCCGGGCCCTGCTCCGGCAGCTCAAACGCCGGTGCTTGCCCGATGGCCGCGCTGAGCTTGCCCAGTGCCTGGATGCGCTTGGCCGGCAGCGGGTGGCTGGAGCTGATCTCACACACCAGGGCCCACGGGTTCCACAGGTCCCAGCGCATGGCGCGGGCGGTCGTTCCGGGGTCGTAGCTCTGGCTCTCGCTCGAGTACCCCCCTGCGGCGGCCAGGGCGAGACTCGCACCAAACCCAGGGTCGAAGATGCCCATGGACTTGGCGCCCCCCGCCATCGCAATGGCACGGATGTTCACCTTCTTCTTGTCCTCGGGCTTCACCACTTCCTTCGCCGCGGCGGCCAGCCCGTAGGCGATCTTCACCAGCGCGGTTGCCAGCGCATTGGGGTTCCGCGACTGCTCCGCCGCGTACCGGTCGGCGTAGTACTCCCGCACCCGGCTCAGGAAGAGGACGACATACTGGCTGATGATGTAGAACACGTAGGAGGCGAAGGCCACCAGCGCGATGTACTCGCCGTTGCGGCCGCGCCCCCGGATGGTCATCCCGAAGCGGTAGACGATGTAGAGCAGCAGCGGCACGGTGGCGGCGATGGTCATCACCACGAAGTCCCAGTGGACGATGTGACCCATCTCGTGGAGCACCACCGCTTTGCGCTCCTCCGCGTCGCACAAGTCCAGCAGCCCGCGGGTGACAACGACCCGCGCGTCGCCGGGGTAGTGCCCGAAGGTGAAGGCGTTGGGGTTGCCGTCCTCAATCACGCCGAAGCGCGGCTCGCGCATCCTGCGCTCGCGGCACACCGCTCCCACGGCGGCGGCGATCCCCGGGTCCACGGCGTCCAGCGGCATCCAGTTGATGCGGTAGATCCACTCGATGATGAGCGGGCTGATGAGGTACTGCACGGACCCGACGGCCAGCGCGAAGAGCAGGCCGAGCGTGAGGGCCGCGGTCCCCTCGAGCCCGCTGGCGTATAGCACCGCGACGCCGACTGCGAAGACCATCCCCCACAGAATGCCCAGGACCACTAGCGAACGAAGTGCCAGGTTAAGCATGTCCGTCCCGCCCTCCCGATAATGGTATTGTTAGTATATTCGACGGGAGGGGGGCATCCCCTTGTGCCTCTGTGCGCCTGACAGGATTATCGCGAGCGGAGGGCGAAGGCAGTCGCAACACACTGCCAGGGGCGACCTGTGACCCCACCCGTCGAGGTGACCCGCGTGCGCCTGTGTGGCCTGCAATCTCTGATCCTGCTGATGGTGATGCTCATGCCTGCCTGTGCCAAGACCGGTCGGAGCTACTACACCGAGGCCCGGCTGGCACTGGTGCGCCAGAACCTGGAGCGCTACGACTGGGCCCGCGATCAGCGGGCCGCCATCCTCCGGGCCGCCGACGCGTGGGCGCGCTACGACGACGCCCGGCTCCGCACGCTGGTGGTGCCGCCGCAAGTGCCACGCTGCTATGAGCCCCACAGCCTCGGTTGCCCGGTGCACGGGGTCGCGGCGAACAAGGGCGGTCTGTACAAGTGGGGGATCGACTTCGACCACCCCTTCAAGGTTCGCTGTCCGGCCGGCGGCGAGGAGTACCCCTCCAATGACTTCGCCGCCTACCTGGCCTCCGGGATGAAGGACCGCGCGCTGCTCACCGGCGACTTCCCCGACGACGGCTGGGGCTTCCACAAGCCCGGCGAGAAGTTCGGCTACTGGTTCGTGGCCTACTACGCGCATTGGGGGATGATGCGCTGGCTCCTGCCCGCGATCCAGCACCTCGGGCAGGCCGCGCTGCTGGCGCCCGACCCCGAGCAGGCCCGGCGCTATGCCCACAAGTGCGCCCTCCTGCTGTGGCAGTTTGCCGTCCACTACCCCGACTTCAACTACGCCAAGCAGTCCCGCGAGGGCAAAGAGCACGACCCCAACTACACCGGGAAGATCACCAACATGATCTGGGAGGTGGCCACTCCCAACGCCACCGCGCCCGCCTATGATGCGGTCTGGCCCTCCCTGCGGGAGGACAAGGAGCTGCAGCAACTGGCCGGGCTCAGCGGCGACGCGCTCGACGAGTTCATCCGCGAGCGCCTGCTGCGCGAGGCGGCGCGCTGCATCATGGACGGCTCGCATCGCATCGCCGGCAACTACGGCATGCACCAACAGTCACTGGTGCTGCTGGCGGCCGCCATGGCCGAGACCGACAAGTCGCCGACCACCGCGGAGATGATCAACTACGTCCTGGGCAACCAGAAGATGGCAAACTACCAGGATATGGGGATCCACGACGCACTGCTGAACCTGATCTACCGGGACGGTGTGCCGCCCGAGTCGCCGGGCTACAGCCTGGGGTGGGTTTCCACCCTCTCTTCCGTGGCGGAGAAGCTGTGTGACGCCGGAGTCGACCTGTACGCCGATCGGCGCTTTCAGCGGGTGATGACGTGGGCCTTCGACCTGGTGATGGCGGGCAAGTTCACACCACCGCTGGGCGACAGCGGCGACATGTTCTCCGGGCTGGCCTTACCCGGCGGCGCCGCGGTGCGGGTCGCCGTGCAGCACATGCGCGACCCGCGGCTGGACTGGCTGGCACGCAAGGAGCAAGGGGCGGGACGCGATCTGTTCAGCCGGCCGGTGGACGAGCTGCTCAAGGACTTGCCGGCCCCGGCGGAGGCCCCCTTCCGCAAGCAGTCCACCCACTTCCCCGGCCCGGGCCTCGCGATCCTGCAGACCGACGACGAGGCCAACCGCGTCAGCATGCTCCAGGCCTACGGCGGCTGGACCATGCACTGCCACGCCGACCAGCTCAACCTGCTGCTTTGTGCCTACGACAATCCGCTCTTGTGCGATGTCGGCTACCCGGAGCAGACGGATAGCTTCAACCACAAGCGCCACGGCTTCTGGGGGAACACGGTCTGCCACAACACGGTGGTGGTGGATGGAACGAAGCAGGGCCGTTGTCAGGGGCAACTGTTCGCCTTCGCGCCGCACGGCTTCGCCCAGGTGGTGGACGCCGCGGCCAATCGCGTGTATGGCGACAAGCTGAGCCTGTTCCGCCGCGCCAACTTCCTCGTCCGGGCCGCGCCGGGGCATAGCTATGTCTTCGACGCCTGCTACGTGCGTGGTGGTCGCCAGCACGATCTGGTCTGCATGGGGCCGCAGGCCGACTTCACCTGCACGCCGCCGCTGGGGGCGGTCCAGCCGCAGGGCACGCTGGCGGGCCCGGAGGTGCCCTACGAGGAGTTCTACGATGACGCCGGGCTCAAGGGCAAGCCGCTCGGCACGGTCAGTTGCGGCGGCTACCGCGGGTCAGGCTTCCAGTTCCTCTTCAACGTCCAGCGCGCGCCACTCACTGGGCCGGCCGTGGCGCAGTGGCAGTTGACGGCCCCGCTCCCGGGCCAGGCGCCGCGCCCCTATCAGGGCATCGGCCTCCGGGCTCATCTTGTCGGCGACGGGCAGGAGGTCATTGCGTGTGACGGCCGGCCGCAGGGCTACAAGCAGATGCCGCCGACAGTCAAGTTCCTGCTGCGGCGCCGCACCGGCGACAGCCTCCGGAGTGCCTTCCTCACAGTCCACGAGCCCTATCGCGACCAGCCCTGGATCGAGGCAGTCACGCCGGCGGCCCTCGAGCCCGCCGACGGCCAGGCGAGTGCGGTGCTCGTGACGCTCACGCGCGGGGAGCGCCACTATCTGTTCCACTCCCTGGAGCCCGGCCGCCGCTACGTCGTTGCGGACAGACTCACGGTCGACGGGCAGGCCGCCTGCCTGGTGGTCGGGGCCGATGGCAAGCCCCTCCGCGCCATGCTGCTCAATGGGACGGAGCTGATCGACGGCGAGCTCCGCCTCCGGGGGCAGGGGCTACGCCGCAGCCGCATCACGCAGGTGGACTATGCCCGGGGGATCATCGAGGTGGCCGATCCCGTCGTCGGGGCCGACCTCCAGCCCGGCGCCACCGTGCTCGTCAGCCCGCACGGATTTGCCGAGAGCGTGACGCTGCAGCAGGTGGTCGACTCCAGGCACTTCTCCATCGGGGATGAGGACCTGCGCGTCGGTGGGGGGCCGGTGACGCAGGTCATTGCGGCGGAGAGCCGGTTCGTCACCCCGGTCGACAGCCCCCACGTCCGGGCGGGGATGACGGTGCTCAACAGTGCCGGGCAGGTCCAGGGCCGGTGGGTGGCGGGCAAGCCCGGGACCCTCGACCGGACCGGCCTCCCGCCGTTGCGGGCGGAGAACTTCCCCGCCGGCGCCGACGGACTGGGCCCGCGCTTCACCGTCGTCGTCGCCGGACCGGGAGACGAGATCGTGCTGCCCAGCCTCGCGACCTACGAGGCACAGCCGTAGGAGTGCAGCCGTACATGCCGCCAGTAACCGTGGGCTGCGAGAGGAGGGGCCGGACACAAGACCGCGCCGTGTGCGGTCGCAATTTCCGGCCCGCGCGTGGCGGACGCCTCCGGGCCGGGTACCTCGGGCCATGCGGCTCGTCCCTCGCCGTGGGCCCTCGTCGGTCGACCGTCCCGACGCCGCTGCTTCTTGGCCAACCCGTCGGCGACCGCACGAACCGCACCTGCTGGTCACTGTCATCCTGAGGAGCGCATGCGGCTTCG
>CAZIWQ010000242.1:0-8178 GCA_964542355.1 uncultured Armatimonadia bacterium | reverse complement strand
GACGGACAGTCGCGCCAGGCGGATCATGTTCAGCGGCCCGGGGCCGGGGCTGCCGCAGAACGCTGACTGGGAGAAGAACACCATCAGATCGCCGTTCTGCGCCTGGCGAAGCGAGGTGTAGCTGCAGCCCATCCCTGTGTAGAGCGGGAAGGGTTTGGTCCACTCGCGTCCGGTGCCGTCGGCCGAGAACAACAGGCTCACGTTCGGCCGACCATAGCTCAGCACGAGAACCCCGTTCGCCATGAGCAGCAGATCGGGGCAGACTCCGTGATCGGCGACGGCCACGGGCTGGCTCCAGGTGCGGCTCTCGTCGGTCGAGCGGCACACGTACAGTGGCCCCCCGACGCGCATCGCGCACAGCAGGTCACCATTCGCCAGCCGTGCGGCGACCGGCTCGCAGAAGCCCTCCTCGCCCACCTCCTCCGAATGCGCGATCACCGACAGGAAGCGCCAGTTGCGGCCGCCGTCATCGGTCCGAACGATGGCCGACGTGTACTTGCGCTGTCCCTCCTGTGTGCCATAGATCGTCGCCAGCAGCCCGCCGTCCGGCATCTCAATGAGGCTGCGGTGGAAGTGCGGCTTCATCTCGAAGGGCAAGGTCACCTGGCCGGCCACGGTCTCTGCCGGCTTCCGCCCCCCGTCGGCGAAGTACGTGGTGCTGGCGGGGAAGGTGCCTGCGGCAGTGGGCTGCGGGCCCCAGCACGAGAACTGGACCGCCCGCCCGTCGTGAAGGAGCAGGCCCATGCCGCCGATGACCGGTCCTTTCGGCGGTAGCCACGTCTCCCCGTCATCCTCGGACATCAGCGTCAGGCCGCGCTCAGTCACGGTGTGCTGACCGATGGAGCATCCGAGCACGAGGAAGCCACCGGGACCGCGGAACACGAACGGGAAGTTGAGGTGCTCCTCGGATTCCATCACGGTGACGGTGCGGACCACCTTCACCTGCAGAGGCTCTTCCGCCGCAACGCACGACACTGCGATGAGGCTGGCGAACGCGAACATGGTCATGCCTCGCTCCATACCCGCTTGATGAGACTCATGCCGGCGGCAATCGCCTGGGCCCCCACATCCCCGGCGATCTCCAGCGAGAACCAGCCGTCATATCCGGCCTGTCTCAGTGAATGTGGGGGCGGTCGCGTCCCCGCAGCCACTGCCCTGTCTGCACGCGGACTGCCCACGACACAGTTCGTCGGCCTACGGCCCAGACCCTGCCAGGTTCGTCTCCCTGACTTGCCCTGCCGCCTTTCCCCGGGCAGCGACTTTGCGTATAATGGCGGCGGAAAGGGGGCTGACCAATGCCCGCCCAACTGGCACTCGACCTCGAGGCCATCAGCCGCTTCTGCCAGGAGAGGCGCATCCGTCGCTTGTCGCTGTTCGGCTCGGTGTTGCGCGATGACTTCGGGCCCGAGAGCGATGTGGACGTGCTGGTGGAGTTCGAGCCGGGCGTGCGGATCGGCCTGATGGGGCTTGCGCAAGCGGAGCTCGACCTGACCGGACTGCTGGGGCGCGAGGTGGACCTGAACACACCCGGTGGCCTGCACCACCGGTTCCGTGACCGCGTCCTGGCCGAGGCAGAGGTGATCTATGCTGCCTGAGCGCGACCTCAACGCCCTGCATGACATGCTCTCCCATGCACGCGAGGCTGTGGCCGCCGCGGCCTCTCGGCGCCGAGAGGACCTGGACACCGACCGGTTCCTGTATCTTGGCCTCCAACGCCTCGCGGAGATCATCGGAGAAGCGGCTGCCCGAGTCTCCGCCCCCACACGCGAGCAGTTGCCTGAGGTTCCGTGGCGGCGGGCGGTCGGCATGCGGAACCGTCTGATCCACGGGTACGATGTGGTGGAGCCGGGCGTGCTATGGGACACGATCACACTGGACCTGCCGGTGCTGGTCGAGCAGCTCATGGCCGTCCCCGGGCTCCAACCATTGAGCGAGACAGAAGAAGAAGGCCTCGGGGAGCGGCAGCACGGGATACCAGAGACGCCGCGACAGGGTTAGCCGTAGGCCCTGTCGGCGGGCCATCCTGTGAGCGGGGTCAAGCGCCTCCCTGCCAGCCCCTCCGCGGACCCCCAACTGCCGGACCCCGCCGCGTTGTCGCGCGCTCTATCCCCACGTGCGGGGCTACGGCCCGCGCTTGTTGGTCGCCTGACCCAGGAGCGCCAGAACCAGCCACATGGGGGGCCACTCGGTCTGCCCCGTCGCCCCGCGCTCGGCCAACGTCCCGGGCCTGTGCCCGGACTTCGGGCTATACGGCCAGATGCCTTGTGACGTATATGCCAGGATCGAGCGCCAAGAGGACCCCATCGTGGATGGCTGGCTGTCTGCGCCAACCATATCCTACACGTTTGCCCCCGCCCGAGTCCCGGAGGCGCCGTGCGTGCAGGTCTTGCTGTCGCGCGGTGATGAGCCCGTCGACGGCGACCTGGCATCAGCGGGCGTCATCTCGCAGATGCTCGACTGGCGTTCGAGGCCTGGACCGTTCACGATCCGGTCCATGCGTGCTTACAGCGTCACGGACCACGAGGACCTTAGGAAGCGCGTCTACGAAGAGATAGGAGGCGATCTGAAGGGGCTCATTGGCGAGGGCACCGACTACTACCCCCGACACAACACATAACGCAGTTGCGACGCGTGTGGCCGAGGCGCACCGCAGACGCGCCGCGGCGTCAGCCTATCCTGCGCCTCGGGCTCGGCCGACCAGCCAAGCAGTGTGTCCCCATGGTGCCCACGATCCAGCTCTCCCGCGCAGGGCGTGGTGCGAGGCTGCCCAATGCGGGCCAGCGCCGCGGTCGTCTTGTTGGTGGCTTAGGACAGGTCGATGCCATGCCGCGCTGAGCGAGACTCGTTGGCCTGAGAGACCAGCTCGTGGACCGCCACGGCGTCCCTGCGTGTCTGTACGTGGAGTCCCGCCTCTGCGATCCCAGGAGGCCCTAGTATGCTGGCGAACCCCGGGGCAGACGCCAGCAATCTGCGCACGAGCGCTCCGTGTCGGGTCCGCACCGGATGGGGCGCGAACGGTCATCTACTGACTGTCGTCTGCGGCCGTGGCTTGCTCGCGCGTCTGCACAGCCTGCACGGCGCAGCCGTAGACAAGCTGCGCCGTGTGCAAGGCATCTCGGGCTTCTGCCTCGTCCGGGTCCACTCTCTCGTCATGTCGTCCGGCGACGGCATACGAAGTGAGACCCACAATCGCTTGCGCATGCGGTGCGAGGTCCGCGGACAGTGGCTCGAAGAGCTCAAGCAGTTCGCGCAAGTCGTGTCGCCACGGGTAAGCAACGTCATCCAGTGCCAGGATGGCCTTGAGGCTCTTCTCCACGGCTTGCTGTGCATGGAAGCAGACCGTGTCGAACGCCTCGCCAGTGGCGACGGTGGCGTTCCCGGCGATCGGGTCATGTCGGGCCTTCTCCAGGAGACCCCGGGCGTGGTCAAGAGGCCCGTTCATACAGCACGATCCCCTCGCGGATGGCTCTCGTGATGAAGTGGGACTTCACCTGACGCCAGTCCTCGGCCTCCTCCCGGGTCCACCAGACCACATCCTTGGGCACCCCGAGTCCCCCGAGCACATCGTAGACCGGCGGGGTCCGCTTCCACGGCGGCAGCTCCGACGGCGCAATGATCAGAATGTCATAGTCGCTGTCAGGGTGGGCATCGCCCCGTGCACGGCTGCCGAAGAGGATGACCTTGTCCGGGTGAACCGCGGCCACGATGCGGCGCACGATCTCGCGTAGCACCGCATCCTCGGTCTGTTCGGTCTGGGTGATCCCTGTGGCCATTCGCGGTCTCCTCGGCCCGTGGGGATCATACGCGCAAGTCGATCCCCCTCGCAAGCCCCATGGAGGCCAGACGGCACATCGCCTCCGTGCACCTGGAACCAGGCAACAGGAACCAGGCAACACGTTGACGGTGAAGCACAGGGATGTTACGCTGCCGAAAAGGAGCCAAGTATGGCCTTAGCGGAGATGCGCCAGTACCTGGACCTCGTGCCGGCTCTGCGCCAGACACCGCACGGGTACCTGTGGTCGTCCTATGACACGGAGGCCGATACACTCTACATCAGCTTCCGCAAGCCCAGTCGTGCCACCGACAGTGAGATCACCGATGACGACGTCATCGTCCGCTACGATGGCGACGAGGTCGTCGGTCTCACCATCCTGCACGCGAGCAAGCGCTAACCCCCCGTCACTGACCACCACCCCGCGCATTGCTGTCCGCACGCCCTGCAGCCTGGCTACGAGCCCGCCGGCGCGGCCGGCAGGATGATGACGAAGCGGGAGCCGCCGGTAGCAGAGCCCTCCACCCACACCTGCCCGCTCTCACTCTCCACCGCATGCTTGACGATGCTCAGGCCCAGCCCGGTGCCACCTAACGCGCGTGAGCGCCCCTTGTCCAGCCGATAGAAGCGCTCGAAGATGCGCTGGCGGTGGGCTTCCGGAATCCCCGGGCCGTCGTCGGCGACCGTGAGCTGCACATGCCCGTTCACGGCCTCAGCAGCCACCTCCACGGTACCCCCGTCCGGCGTGTACTTGATGGCATTGTCGATCAGGTTCACGAGCGCGGCCATCAGGTTGTCTTCGGCGCACCAGGCCTCGAGGTCCTCCGGTGCGGCGACGGTGACCTGCGTGTGCTTGCTGTCGGCTTGCGGGCCGAGGCGGGCGACAGCACGCTCCAGTGCCGCCCGCACATTGACGCCGCGAGGACCCTCACGGGTGCCGGCGGTGTCGAGCCGCGAGAGCGTCATCATGTCATCGAGCAGACGGGCGAGGTCCTCCGTGTTCGTGACGATCTGGCTGAGGAAGCGGGGCGCCGCGGCGGGGTCATTGATGGCGCCGCCGGCGAGGGTCTCGGCGAGCGAGCGGATGGCCGCCACCGGGGTGCGGAGCTCGTGGCCGGCATTGGCGACGAAGTCCTGTCTCACCTGCTGCAGCCGCTGGAGTTCGGAGATGTCGCGCAGGCTGACGACGGCGCCGGCAAGCTGCCCCTCCTCACTCTCGATGGGCGTGGCGGCGGCGGCAAGGCTGCGGGGGCTCTCGGTGCCGGCGGCCAGCACGCCGCGGGCGAGCGTGCGCAGGCGCAGGGCGCGGCGCGTCAGCTCGGTGAGGTCATAGTTGAGCACGACTTCGGACAGCCGCTTGCCGAGGGCCTGGGCCGGGTCGGTGTCGAGCAGGAGCCCGGCGGCGGGGTTGAGCACCTGCACCGTCTCATCCGGTGCGACGACGACGATGCCGTCGGCCATCTGCGCCAGGATCGACCGGAGGCGGGCGGCCGTCTGCTCGAGATTGCCACGGGCTCCGGCGAGGTCGGCGGCCATGGCATTGAGCGCGCGGGCGAGCTGTCCGGTCTCATCCCCACTGGCCACATGTACGCGGGTCGCGAGGTCGCCGGCACCAATGCGCGTCGCCGCGGCTGTCAGCTCCCCGAGTGAACGCGTCAGCCCCCCGCTCAGCCAGAAGCCGGCCAGGATTGCCAGCAGCGAGCCAAGCGCCGCGCCCGCCGCGATGGCGTGCCGCATGCTCAGCGCGGCCTGGCGCACATCGGCCAGCGGGACCGCGGTGCGCACGAGGAGCCGGTCAGGGCCGGGAGTCTCGGCCACGTACAGCATGTCGGAGTTGAGCGTGGCACTGTGGCGGATACCCCAACCGACACCAGTCGTCCGCGCAGCCACGATCTCGGGGCGAGTGTCGTGCAGCTCCATCCGGTTGGGGCTGCCGTGGGAGTCGGCGACCACGTGGCCGTCCGGGCGGATGAGTGTGATGCGGATCCCGGCGGCGGATGCCAGGTCGTGCACGGTGCCCGGCAGGTCGGCCGACGGCATCCCCGCGCGCTCCGCCACGACGCGCACGAGCCGGCAGTCGGCAAGCAGGCTGGCGCGCAGGCGCGCAGTCATTCGCGCCTCGGCGGCGTGCTCAACGTAGATGCCCAACCCCGCCGCCAGCAGCACGATGAGGGCCGCGTAGGCGCCCGAGACCTTCCACCTGAGTCGAAGTGCCATGCGCTACTCCGCCAGCTTGTAGCCGACGCCGCGCACCGTGAGGATGTGGGTGGGGGCGCCGGGTTGGTCCTCGATCTTCTGTCGCAGCCAGCGCACGTGCACATCCACGGTGCGCGGGTCGATGTACTCGCTCTCCTCCCACGCCTGTTGGAGGATGATCTCACGGGTGAGCGCGCGCCCGCGGTTGCGCGCCAGGCACTCCAGCAACTCGAACTCCTGGTGGGTGAGGGTTACCTCGCGTTCACCGACGGTCACGATCCGCCGCTTGCGGTCCACCACAATGTCCCGCACCCGGAGCAGCTCTTCGTCCTCCTCCGGTGGGCCCTGTGCCCGCCGGAGCACCATCTTCACGCGCGCGACCAGCTCGCGCATGTAGAACGGCTTGATGATGTAGTCATCGGCGCCGATCTCGATGCCGGCGACGCGATCGCTCTCGGCGGCGCGGGCCGTCAGCATCACGACGGGGACCGTCGAGTGGCGGCGCAGGGCCCGGAATACATCGAGGCCGTCCATGCCCGGGAGCATCAGGTCGAGGATCACGAGGGCGGGCCGGGTAGCGACGGCCTCCGCGAGGCCGGTCGGCCCATCCACTGCGACGATGGTCTCGAAGCCCTCCTGCCGCAGCGTATATGCCACGGAGTCGGCGATGCCGACATCGTCTTCCACGATCAGAATCCTGTCCGCCATCCATCCATCTCCCGTGATGGTCCTGCCCGGCGGGCTCCGCGACAGAGGTTCGGCGCCGCCGGTACCGAGCCCTTCTCATCCTGCCCCGGGAAGCACAGGCGCGCCGCGGCAGCACGTGCCATGCACAGGCCGCATGCCGTCCCGGTCTGGCCGGACGAGGGGGGAGTGCTCGTTCGCGGTACTACGGTACGGAGCCGGGGTTATGCGGGTGCTAGGTACCCGTTAAGGCGCGGTTAACCCCGGTGCCGGTCGCTCGACCACTGCACATACAGTCGTGTGGCTGAGCCGCGCCCGACAGCAGCAGTGGCGGGCGTACCGGTCTGGGGCGCGGGGTTAACCGACCCTTAGCGCTCCGCTCATGCGCCGTTAAGCCTGGCCCGGTATCCTGCTCCCAATACGACAGCAGGGCCGCGTCTGTGACGCCCCTGCCCATCGACACTCCGCCCGGGCACCACTTGCACCCACGGCCGAGCACCGCACACCGGCGGGCCGACGGAGCGTCGGGGGAAAACCGAACGGCGTTCCCAGGAGGGAATCAGACCGGATGCACTCACGCAAGGGCTTCACACTCATCGAGCTGTTGGTCGTGATCGCGATCATCGCGATCCTCGCGGCGATCCTCTTCCCCGTGTTTGCACGGGCGCGAGAGAAGGCGCGCCAGACGAGCTGTCTGTCGAACATGAAGCAGATCGGCATCGGCCTGATGGTCTACACCAGCGACTATGACGACACCTACCCGCTGTGTTACTACTACCCCAACGGTACCAGCGGCAGCACCGGGTACTGCCACGTGAGCGCGATGGTCGCGCCGTACTGCCGCAACGACCAGCTCTGGCTGTGCAACAGTGACCCGAACAAGGGCGTCCTGCCAACCAATACGTTCGACTACCAGGTGCCACACCTGAGCTACGTTGCCAACGAGCTGTTGATGGGTCGACCGAAGGCGAACTTCAAGGTCGTGCCGGCCTCCGCCCTGGAGGACGCGTCCAGCCTGATCGCGTTTGCCGAGATGACCAACTACCCCTGGGCGATGGGCGGGAGCTCCGTGGCCAGCGGTGGGAACGGCAACAAGAGCCACCGGCCGGCCAACGTGCTCAGTGCCGGCTGCTCGAACATGGACGGCGCCAACGCCGCGACGCTGACCCAGGCCAGCCTCGGCGAGTGTCAGGCGGCCCTCGACTGGGCCGCGGGCCTCACCGCCGCGACCAACGATGAGTCCTACTCCCATGTCCGCTACATGCAGCCCGATCGCCACAATGGTGGCGCCAACTATGCTTTCGCCGACGGGCACGCCAAGTGGCTCAAGCTCGGGAGTGTCCTGAGCAACTACTACTTCGGGACGAAGGGCTACAGCCTGGTCAACCAGGCGCCGGTCAACTAGCCCGCTCCCTTCACGAACGGCGTGGGGGGGCCCCCCCCCCCCCACGGCGGCGGGCGCCCGCCCACCCCCCCCAGCGCGCCCCCCGCCCCCCCCCCCCCCCCCCGCCCGGGCGGGGGGGGGG
>CAZIWQ010000241.1:0-8180 GCA_964542355.1 uncultured Armatimonadia bacterium | reverse complement strand
GCACGCTGGGCCATGCGGACCTGGCGGTGACGTCGGTGTGCCACGCCTGGATGCGACGCACGTTGGGAGGGCGGCGCAGCGGCGGGGGATGAGGTCGGGGGACCGCCATTCGCTGGCGGGCCCCCGGGCGGCCTGGTACTCCTGAATCTGCTGACCACAGTGTCGTGGTTCCGAGGCTTACGCCCCGGGGAGCGTCTTGTCCACCCAGTCCAGGACTTCCAGGAGGTACTTCCGGTGTTCCGGGTCGAGCTTGCCTCCCGGGTTGGACCTGAAGCAGTGGGGGAGGCCGGCCTCGATTCGCTTGAACCGCTTCCTCTCGCTGCATGCGGCGGTCGCACGGGCCGCCATCTGGCGGACGACGTCTATGTCCAGTCCCATTGTGCCCTCCCTTTGAGTGGCGGGTCAGAGCTTCAAGCCATGGTCCTGCAGCGTTAGGGCCATTCGAGCGAACTCGCCCTCGCACTGCGGGTACAGGAGATCCTTGCAGAGGTACTCGCCGTAGGCGCTCAAGGCCTTACGGTCTTCGGCGTCGGCAATCGCCTGGCGCGCGCGGTGACGTTCCTCCAGTGCTCGGGCAAACACGCGGTCACATATCTCGTGCCAGTGGAACCACGAGAAGTGACCGTTCGTCAGCGGGTGGCCCTCCGAGGCGTACTCAGCCACGTTAGCCGCCTCCCACTGCCGGATATGGTAGCACATGATCCAGTCCCAGTCAAAGCGTCGGGCGCGAGACCGCATCGCCAGGATGGTAAGTTCGGCTAGGCTCTCCGGCTGCAAGTCGTTGGGCATCAGTTAGTGGCACCTCCCGCTTGATTATACAGGATGAGGCACCAGCGTCAATAGTTAGACACGGTCGCACGCTCCGCCTCCATCGCAGTGACCGGCCCGGCAAGGCCAGTCGCGCCAGCGGGCGTTGGCGTCGTCGATGCATGCGGTCGACGGTTGTGCTACCCGACCGCACCTGCCACCAGGACACAGCCCAGCGCCGGCAGCGTGACCTCAACGCCCTGCGCTCCCGCGGCCTGCGCCGCCTCGCTCACCTCGCACCCACTTGTGTACACCACGACGCACTCGCCCAGCCGCGGGTCAATCACGGTGACCGTACGCTCCTGGCTCGTCCAGTTGGCGAGCACGACCCCGTGGCATCCCGCGGGCGTCTGCCAGCAGGCATGGGCGACTGCCGGCACGGCATAGTGCCGCCCCGCGTGCTCCCACTCGACTGTGTCGACCCCGCTGACTTCTGCCGGGCGCTGCATGCGGCCGTAGACGAGGAAGTCGCGACCCGGCCCGCGTCGCAGTGCCGTCACGCTGCGGATCATCGCGAGCGCATCGTCGTTGGAGCCGACGTACGGCTCCCAATCGGCCCAGTTGAAGGTGTCCCGGTTCAGCAGCCGCCCGTCCCCGATCATGACGGCACCGGGAATCTCGCCGAGCACGCCATTCCAGGCATTGCGGATCGGCAAGTGATACGGCTCGGCACCCCCGCCCATCATCCCGTGCAAGATCGTGCACTCATGGAACAGGTAGTGATACACCGGGACGAAACCCGGCAGGCCACTGCCCGGTGGGCTGACACGCACGTCGCTTTGCTGGAACAGGGGCAGACAGAACTCGTTGCACGGGTTCTCCGTGGACTGGATTACCCCGTCTTCGCCGGCCTCCTGCGCGGCCTGCCGGAAGTGAGCGATCATCTGCTCCATCGCGGCGGCCATCCACTTACCCGGGAGCGGCGGGTGCCCGTGGTCGCGGGCGAAGCAGGGGAAGGTCGCAGCATTGCAGTTCTGGTCGAAGAACTGGATCGACTCCAGGCCCCAGCCGATGAGGCGGCGGACGAAGTCGACCGCGATCTCTCGCGTCAGCGGGTGCGCCATGCAACAGATGTAGCTGGGGCGCCAGGTGGTATCCCACCTCTCGGCCCACAGCTCCCCGGTGGCCTGCCGGCAGACACTCGCCGCGCCGTGGTGCGCTTCGAAGTACGCCTCCCCGTCATAGTCGTTGTACAGGTGCTTCATCACCCACCGGGTGCCATTGCAGAACGAGCCGACGCGCCAGCCTCGCTCGCGCGCCAGGGCTGCGAAGCGGCTCAGCGACGCATCCCCCCCCACCGGCGGGAAGCAGTCCGGATAGACCCACGGCCCACCCCGCTCCCATGACATGATCACCGCCGTCAGCGGGGCGCCGACACGCTCCGAAACCCCTGCCAGCAAGGGGATGCACTTCTCATAGGGCAGGAACTCGGCGATGGGAGGGGTGGGACCGGCATCGACGTACCCCTGCAGGCGGATCGTGATGTGAGGCGGGGAGTCGAGCAGCCACGCCGGCACATCGCGGCGCGCAGTGAGCGGCGTCGCCCATGCCTGTTGGAGGCTCCAGGCGCGATAGCGCTCGGCCGCATCGTACCAGTCGCCACGGAAGCTGCCGAGCACCACGCCATATTCCAGCGTGCGCTCGCCCGCGGTCGGCCAATCCCCCACGTGCGCGATGCCGAGGCGGATGCCGGGCTGGCGGCGCACGGCGCGCATCAGCTTCACGTTTCCCGCCGTGTCATCGCAGGCCAGGTAGACCCCGGCCCGCGCGTCATACCAGGCCAGGAACTGGGCGAATACCCGCCCCGGGTAGTGAGGCGAGTTGCCGTTCTCGGGGAGGAACTGCCACTGGCGGGGCTCATCGACCGGGAGGTGAGCGAGGCTCGCGCCCTGCGGGAGCTCCCCGAAGCCCGCAGGCAGCAGCACGGCGCCGTCGGCAGTCGCGGGGACGACGACGTACGGAAACTGTAGGTCGACGACCGGCAACTGCCCGCCATTGCGCACGTGGGCCGACCAGTGGCTCAGTGGCCGGTCGCGCGAGGTGCGCACGGTGAGCGTGACGTCGAGGTCCCTGTCCCCGACCCCGGTGTACGCGAGGGTCAGGACCTGCCCGGCGGCGACGTCCTCGCAGGTGGCTGCGACCTGCGTGGCCGCGCGGGAATCGAGGGTCTGGTACTCGCCCCTCTCGTCCAGGTACTGGAGGAGGAAGGCGGGATGGTCCGGCGCGGAGGCGATGAGCTCGACCTGCGGCGCATCCAGGGGCGTGAGTGAGACGAGACGCCCGGAGGCGGCATCGAGCTCCAGCCGGTCCAGTGAGGTCTGCAGGACAACATGGCTCATGATGATCGCGGTCCTTCCTGCAGGGAACGGGGATGCGTGGCGGTTGGCGCGCTGTGATGTTCTCCTCCCGGGAGCCCGGCGCCTGCTGCGCCTCGCACAGACTGTCGCGCCCGCGGTGCCGCCGGCCCTGACGCGGGGGCCGCTGTCAGGAGTGGTAGAAGACGTACATGCCCCACACAAACAGCACGACCACAACGGCACACACTGCGAGCAGAAGGGCGTTTCCACCCCGGGTGCCGGGCGGCTTGCGCAGCAGGCGGAAGACGCCCACCACGAGCAGCCCGATCACCAGGTATTGGACGAGGGCGGCCAGGAGAAGCACGCAGCGTCGCCTCCTAACGGGTATGGGCGTAGAAACGGTGTCCGGTCGCGTCGGTGGGTCTGCGTCTCAGTCTCAGGGGCTGTCGCCGATGCGGATCGTGCCCTGGATCTGCATGAACAGGCTCGTTCTCGCATCCCACTGGTCCGGCGGGGCCAGGAACTCGAAGCACAACCTGCCGCCCTGGCCGTCCGCACGCTCCGGGACCGTGACCAGCCACATCCTCAGGTTCCGTTGCCCCATCCCCAGCGTGAAGACGACGCCCTTGCGCCCCGAGACCGTCGTGGTGCCTTGCCCCTCGGAAGTCGCCTTCTCGTTGTCGATGAGCTGCTTCAGGCGCTCGGCGGTCGAGGCTGCCCGCCGAATGAACAGCAGCGCCTGTGGCTGCCTCGCATCACCCAGGAACCAGCCCCCGAAGTCGTCCATGGTCTTCTCGTCCCAGCCTGCGGGCGTGGCGAAGGTCACCGTCAGGTACTTGCGGGCCGTCCAGCCCTGCGGGACTGTCGCCGCGCCGGGCTGAGTGGCCGGAGGCTGAGGCTGTGGGGCCGGCACCGGAGGCTGGGCCGCCGGTGGCTGTGCCGGTTGGGCAACCGGCTGCGGGACGGGCTGAGCGACCGGCTGCGGGACGGGCTGACTGACCGGTTGCCGGGCGGGCGGGGCCGCCGGCTGCTGAGCGGGGGCCTGCACCGGCGCCGCCGCGACGGGCGTCTCCAGCGACTCGAAGGCGGTCACCCTCACCAGGCCAACGATGCCCGGGTAGATGTTGCGCGAAGTGCCGAAGTGATCGTCCACCGCCGTGTTCCCGGCCCAGACCGCATCGGCGGCCATGGCAGTCGGCAGGTTCATGCCGGCTGCCGGCCCCCCGTCCACCTGCAGACTGTAGCGGTCATCGCGCTGCTCGATGATGACATCATGCTCCGTCCCCGCGGCGAGAGCTGAGGTCGAGCGCAGGAAGTGCCACCACGAATCCTTGGACCGATTCTCGCTCTCGTGGCTCGAATCGAAGATCCCGAGCGTCACGACGCCATCGGCCCCGATCGTGAGGTTCATCGCGCCGCGCGGGGCGCCGGCGATCCCCACCATGTCCAGAACTGTGCCCGGCTCGAAGTAGCGGAGCTTGAGCCGGAGGCGCAGGTTCGTGCGCGGATGGTCACGCGACACCTCGCGCCCGATCCAGGGCGCTTCGAGGCGGAACAGTTGGGGCGGCTGCTCGGGCTCGGCGTCGAGGACCTTGCGCTGGGCCAGCCGCTTCGTGAAGGTGTCCCGATGCTGCTTCGCCTGCTCGTTGGCGGGTGCGAGCGCTACCGCTTCCTCGGCCCGCGTCACGATGCCTGAGAGAGTATCCTGCGGGGGGAGGCCCTGTTTGAAGGTGTCCGCGGCGCTGCTCAGGCCCCGCATCAGCTCATTCAGGCGGGCAAGCTTCAGGCGGGCCTCGCCGCTCAGCTTGCCATAGTAGGTGGGCTCCGTGTCCTTGGGTCCGTAGTAGTTCCCGGAGTTGGCGAAGCCCTGGTCGAACTCGGCGATGGCACCGGCGTAGTCCTTCTGCTTGAGCTTCTCCTCCCCCGCGGCCAGGTGCTCGCGCGACTTCTGCTTCTCCCCTTCCAGGCGCTTCGCCCAGGTCTCCTGCTGCGTGAGCTCCCCGGCCTCCCAGTCGCTGAGCTTGAGGTCGGCGCGGGTCTTGGTCGCCACCTCCAGCGCCTGCTTGAAGTCCTTCTGCTCGTTGGCCGTGCGCACTGCCGTCAGCCGGGCCTGGAACTCCTCGCTGCGCCTGGCGAGTGCCGCGCCCAGCGTCCGGGTGGTCTCGGTGACGGGCTGGTAGGTCGGATAGAGCCTGGCGGCGGCGGCGACCTCCGTTTGCGCCTCGGGGTACTGGCCCTTGTCGATGAAAGCCCGGGCCTTCGCGACCCGGCCATCGACCTCGGCCTTCTCGGCCTTGAGCTTCTGAGCGTAGGTGGCGGCGGCCTCGTTGGCCGGGTTGAGCCGGGTCGCCTCCTCGGCGAGGGCAACCCCCTCGGCGAGCTTGCCGCGGCGCACCTCCTCTTTCGCCTCCGTGAGCCGGGCCTCGGACTGGACGCGGCGTTGGTGCTCCTGGTCGAGCCGTGCCGACTTGTCCAGGTCCTCCTGCGAGATCGTGACCTCGAAGGTGGTAGTGGCCTTCCCGAGGGTCAGCTTGCGCCAGTCCACCGCCTCCACAGTCAGCGTTCCCTTGCCGGTGGCATTGCGGCTGGCCACGACGGTCTTCCCCGTCGCCCCCTCGGGGAGCGTCGACCGGGCATCCGCACTCCAGCGGAACTCGACGGGCCGGTCGGGCGCCGGATCGAGCGTGGCCGCAAAGCGTAGCTTCTGGTTGACCGCGACGGCCGCCGGCTGCTCGACGAGGCCGACGCCGGCCTGGAACAGCTTCGGTGCCGCGTCGACCGTGCCGGCGAGGGCCGCCGTGAGCGTGAAGCCGGCCGGCGTGAAGGTGAGTGTCTGGTCACCCAGCGGCTCATTGCGTCCCGCCGAACGGCTCCGCACCGTCACGGTGACGGGAGTCCTGTCCAGGGGGAGGCAGGAGTCCTGGCGCATGTCCTCCGATGACTGTTGCCGCATCACGTTCTGGGAGAAGTCCCACTCGAGGCGGGCCGCGACCTCGGGGGTCAGGGTCGCGCGCGCAGTCGTCTCCTGGCCGATGCGTGGCACCGCGGGCGCGAGGGCGAGGGTGATCCGCGGCCCGCTGACCTCGAGCTCAAGGGGTGCGGAGGTGACCGTAAGCGGCGCCCCGCGGAGGGGGGCGACGCGGCCGCGCACCAGTGGCGCGGGCGTCGGCGCGCTGTCCGCGGCGACGACCGGCGAGGCCGTCACCGTGACCTGCACCTTCCCCGGCTTGCCACAGGTGAGATCGGTCGCGGGCTTGAGCGATTGCGCAGCGCTGAAGGTGGCCTCGCCCCGGGCTTCCCACCGATAGAGATAGCTGCCGGTGGCCGGTTTCCCATCAGACAGCAGGCGGGCCACCAGCGGCAGCGTGGTACCGATCATCACGCTCCGGGTGGCCGGTGGGGCGGTCTCGATCTGCAGGCTCAGGGTGCTGACCTCGAAGTCCAGACTGGCATTGCCCAGCGGGAAGCGGGCCCCCTTCACCGCGACCGACAGGGTCTGCTTGCCCGGCTTGTCGCTCGTGAAGCGCACCGTCTGCCCCTGTCCCTCACAGGGCCCGGTCCAGGTGAAGGTCAGCGGGTTGTCCTCGGGTCGCACGCCCTCAACCGCCACCTGCACGTCGAGCTTCTCCCCGGCGGCGACGTGAGTGCGCGCAGCCAGCAGGGCCACCTTGATGCCGGACTTGTCCCGGGCGGCGGCAAGCTGCTGCTGGGAGATGGTCACCGGGAAGCGTGCCTCGCCTCGGCCGAGCTTGATGCCGCCCCCGTCCTCAGCCTCCACGGTGGCCACGCACTCACCGACCTCGCTGCGGGAGAGCGTCACCTCGTTGCCGTCCGGGGTGCCGACGAAGTGCGAGTCGGCATTGAGGCTCCAGCGGAAGCGCACCGGCTTGCGGTCAGGCTCGGGCTCGAGGGTGGCCTGCACCCGCACCTGCTGATCCACTGCGAGCGCCTCCGTGGCCTCCACCAGGCCCTTGGCGGGGTCCCACAGCAGGGGCCGGGGACCGATCGGCCCCAGCACCTTCGTAGTGACGCGGTACGGTAGCGCCCGGACCGAGACCTCCGCCTGTCCCAGCTCCTCACCCGAGCCCTGCAGGCGAGCCCGGGCGGTGATCTTGACCGGCTTGTCATCACGCGCGCGGAACACGCGTGACCGTGTGTCGGCGGACTCGCTGACCTCATCGACGCTCCCGGCGAACTCCCACCGGGCGCCGACATCGGGCTTGTCCTGGAGGTCCGGCCCCGGGACCAGGGTTGCCGTCGTCGACTGCCCGATGTACGGCTGCGGCGGGGTGAGGGTGACCAGGAGCTTCGGCTGGATCGTCTCGATCGTCAGGGGCTCGGCGGTCGCGATGGTCTTCATGGTCTCCCCCTGCTGCTGCAAGAGGGTGACCCAGACCTGGTTCGCGCCGGGCTTGCGCAGGGCGACGGAGGTAGTGGGGTCGCTCGCGTCCTGTTTGAGGAACTCCAGCTCCCGCGGCTCCCAGCGGTAGATGAGCGGACCGGCCGGGGCCGCGGTCGTGCCGGCAAACGAGGCTCGCAACTCGACGCGCGCGCCCACCGGGACCTTCTCGTCGGGCGGCGCGGTGCGAGTGACGGAGAGCTTCAGGTCGGCCGTCTCGACCTGGGCGCTGGCAGTGCCGATCAACCCGTGCTTGCCCCGTACCGTGCATGTGACCGTGGCCGTGCCCGCCGCGGCTGCCTGCCAGGCCGCCGTCTCAAGCAGCGCATCACACCCGGCGCCCCACTCGTAGCGCAGCGGCTTGTCCTCCTCGCTCACGTTCTCGACCACCGTCCTGAAGCTGACGAGGTCGCCGACGGTCGCGGTGGCCTTGGCCGGCTCGATCCTCACCACCGGCAGGTCTGACCCGTCCAGCTTCGGGCCCACATAGGGCCTGGATACCAGACGCCCATCGGGCGCGAGCTTGATACTGGCCAGGATTGCCTCCATCTCCGCGAGGGCGGCCGTGACGTGGGACACGCAGAAGGGGGTGTAGTCCAACCAGGCAGTTCCGACGCCCACCACGGAACCGGAGGCACTGGTCTGGCAATCGATGGCGATGACTTGTGCTCCCTTCG
>CAZIWQ010000240.1:7524-8184 GCA_964542355.1 uncultured Armatimonadia bacterium | reverse complement strand
GGGTGCCCCGCTGCGGCTCGTGAACCCGTTCGGCGCCGCCGGCTGCATCGTCGGGCGCGGTGACGGGAAGCCGTTCCGGTTCGCGGGCGAGGTCCTCGAGCTGGCAACCTCACCCGGCGAGGAGATTGTCATCTCTCCCGCGGTTTGACCCCGCGGGGGATGCCCGACTTGCACCAACCCTTGCGAAGGCCTGGTGGACGACTGATGGTCACTCGGATTCTGGATGCCCGCAAGACCGCGCTGACACGCGTGGCGACCGAAGCCCGGACGGTGCTGGAGGCGGGAGGGATCGTCGCGCTCCCGACCGACACGGTCTACGGCCTGGCGGCGCGGGCCGACGACGACGCGGCGATCCGCCGCCTGTTCGCGGTCAAGCGCCGCCGCGATGACAACCCGTTGCCGGTGCTCATTGCCGGAGCGGAGCTGCTGGCGACCGCGGCCCGTGAGGTGCCGCCGGAAGCGCAGGCACTGGCGGATGAGTTCTGGCCCGGCCCGCTCACCCTCGTCCTGCCCAAGGTCGACGGCATCAGCGACCTGCTGACCGGAGGCAGCGAGACCGTTGGCGTGCGGGTGCCGGACCACCCGGTGGCGCAGGCGGTGCTGCGCGAGTGCGCGTTCCTGGTCGCCGTGACCAGCGCGAACCTGTCCGCCCTCGAGGCG
>CAZIWQ010000240.1:0-7514 GCA_964542355.1 uncultured Armatimonadia bacterium | reverse complement strand
GATGATGTCCGGCGCGATTTCGCGGGCAAGATCGACCTGATCCTGGCGTACGACCGCTGCCCGGGTGGCGTCCCCTCGACCGTCGTCGATCTCAGCGGGGGCAATCTGCGCGTCGTGCGCGCCGGCGCCATCTCCGCGGCGCAGCTTGGTGCCGCACTCGACCGCGCCGCCCAACCATAGGCCGGGCCCACTCGATGCTGCCGTCTTCCGTGTCGTTCCGTGCGGCTGTCATCCTGAGCCCAGACCGCTCCGCGGTCTGCGGGCGAAGGATCTGCCAGCAGCGAGGGCGCCTGTGATCGAGACGAGATCCTTCGTCGCTGCGGCTTCGGCGAAGCCGCAGGCGCTCCTCAGGATGACACCGCGATGGCGGCGTGGCCCCCCGATCGGCGGGCCGCGGAACAGCCGCGCCCGCACTGTCGTCACCACACGACGAGGTGGTGCTGATGAAGATTGGCCTGGTGGGCTTGCCCGGTAGTGGCAAGACAACGTGCTTCTCGCTGCTGAGCGGCCACGCTGCCGCCGACCATCGCCACGGTGCCGCCCTCGCCGCCGTCCCCCTGCCTGACGACCGCCTCGAACAGCTCTACACCCTGACGCACGCCCGCAAGCTGACACCCGCAAACGTGACGTTCGTGGACTTCGAGGCGCTCCACAAGGGGGACGCCGCGCACGGGGAGCTGGCCCTCCACCGCGTCGCCGGTGACGTCGACGCGCTCGCGGTCGTGGTCCAGTGCTTCGGAGAGCTCGACAACCTGGGCGAGCCGTTGAGTCCGGCCGCGGACTTCGAGACCCTGATGCTCGAGATGGCGCTCAGCGACCTGGCCATCATCGAGAAGCATCTCACGCGTCTCGCGACCGGCCCCCGGGCTGAACGCAAGCCGCAGGAGATCGAGCTCATGACGCGCTGTCGCGACCACCTGAGTGGGGGAGGGGCTCTGCGCGCGCTCGCCCTCAGCGCCGAAGAGCACAAGCACCTGCGCGGCTTTGCCCCCCTGACGCTGAAGCCGCTCATCGTGGTCTTCAACGTCGCCGAGAGTGACATCGGCGCCGAGGCCAACGGGGAATGTGTGCGGACAGTCAGCGCGTGCCAGCTCCCGTATCTCGTGCTGTGCGCCGAGTTCGAGTGGGAGCTCGCCCAGCTCCCGCCGGCCGACTGCGGTGAGTTCCTGGCGGCCGCCGGTCTCGCGCAGCCGGCGCGCGAGCGGGTGCTCCGCGCCTGCTTCGAGATGCTCGACATGATCGTGTTCTACACGGTCAACGACCACGAGGCGCGGGCGTGGACGGTCCGGCGGGGGGCGACCGCCCCCGAAGCCGCGGGTAAGGTCCACAGCGACATGCAGGCCGGCTTCATCCGCGCGGAGGTCACGCCGTTCGAGCGCTTCGCGCAGATGGGCTCCTTGCACGACTGCAAAGAGCGCGGCCACACGCGGGTGGAAGGCAAAGACTACGTGGTGCGTGATGGGGACATTCTCCAGATCCGGTTCAGCCACTAACGGCACGGCGGACGACACGGCGGCATTCGGCACGGGGCATGCGGCATTCGGCAACGGCGGGGGAAACGGCAAGCAGCACGCAACGGTGGGAGCGTGGGCGCGGGGAGGCGGAGGACACCATCGCGGCATTCGGCAACTGCGGGCGCGCCGCCGTTGCCGTCCTCCGTCCCCGCCGTTGCCAAGTGCCAAGTGCCGAATGCCACGTGCCGCCGTTGCCGTCCTCCGTCCCCGCCGTTGCCGTCCTCCGTCCCCGCCGTTGCCAAGTGCCAAGTGCCGAATGCCACATGCCGCCGTTGCCGTCCTCCGTTCCCGCCGTTGCCAAGTGCCAGATGCCGAATGCCACGTGCCGCCGTTGCCGTTCGCCGTTCCCGCCGTTGCCGTTCGCCGTGCGCCATCTGTTGACAACGCCCGCGGGTTACGGATATACTCAATCACGCGTGTGGCTGGGGTGTCCGGGGTTCAGGAGCGCCGCCGGCTTGTCCAGGCGGCCGTTTTTTGTTGTGCCAGGCCTTGGGCGGCCCGCTGCGGGGAGTTGCCGGCGGCCGGCCATGACGGGTGGGGAACGCCCGCCCGGTCGCTCATCACACCGGCTGCCACCCGCGCCGGCGGGACTTTACAGCATGTTTGATACCCTTACCCAGCGACTACAGTCAGCCTTCAAGCACCTGAGCGGCAAGGGCAAGGTCGGCCAGAAGGACATCCGCGATGGCCTCAAGGAGATCCGCCTGGCGCTGCTGGAGGCCGATGTCCACTACCAGGTCGTGAAGGACTTCCTGCGCGACGTCCAGAACGACGCCCTGGGCGAAGCGGTCCTGCGGGGGCTCAACCCCGCCCAGCAGATTGTCAAGATCGTTCACGAGCATCTGGTGCATCTACTCGGCGATGCGGCGGTGCCGATCCGCACCGCCGCGAAGCCGCCGACCGTGATCCTGCTGTGTGGCCTCCAGGGGTCGGGGAAGACGACGACGGCCGGCAAGCTCGCCGCGATGGCGCGCAAGCAGGGCGCCCGCCCGCTCTTGTGTGCGACGGACATCTACCGGCCTGCCGCCATCGAGCAGCTCCGGCAGGTGGCGGCGTCGGTCGGCGTTGAGTTGTTCGCGATGGGGGAGAACAGCCCCGTCGACATCGCGCGGGCCGCTCACGCGCACGCCCAGTCGGCCGGTCTCGACCCGCTGATCATTGACACCGCCGGCCGCCTGCAGATCGACGAGAAGATGATGCAGGAAGCGGCCGACATCGAGGCCAGCTTCACCGAGATTGAGAGCCTGCTCGTCGTCGATGCGATGACGGGACAGGACGCCGTCAACATCGCCCAGGGCTTTGCGGACAAGCTCAGCCTGAAGGGGATCATTCTCACCAAGCTCGACAGTGATGCGCGCGGTGGCGCGGCCCTGTCGGTGCGACAGGTTACGGGTCTCCCCATCAAGTTCGTCACCGTCAGCGAGCGGATGGATGGCCTCGAGGTCTTCCATCCGGACCGGATGGCCCAGCGGATCCTGGGGATGGGCGATGTCCTGACGCTGATCGAGAAGGCCCAGTCGGCGGTCAATGCCGACGAGGCCGCGCGGCTGCAGCAGAAGCTGGTCCGTGCCGAGTTCGACCTCGAAGACTTCCGCGAGCACCTCACGCGCGTGCGCAGCATGGGGCCGCTCGAGCAGCTCATGAAGATGATCCCCGGGGCCTCGCAGCTCGCGGGCATGGCTCCCGGTGAAGTCGATGAGCGCGAGCTAGACATGGTCGACGCGATCATCAGCTCGATGACCAAGCAGGAACGCGGGAACCCGGAGCTTCTCAACGCCAGCCGCAAGCGGCGCGTCGCTCGCGGGAGCGGCACCACCGTGCAGGACGTCAACATCGTCCTCAAGGAGTACCGCCAGCTCTCCGAGATGATGTCTGCGATGGCGAAGGGGAAAGGCATCCAGATCGGCGGCATGCGCATCGGCCCGATCAAGTAATCAGGCGTACGCCCACACATGGGAAGGGAGAACATCGGTCTTGGCGACAAGAATTCGTCTGAAGAGAACCGGCGCGAAGCACAACCCCCACTTTCGGGTAGTGGTGATGGACCAGCACAAGCCGCGCGACGGCCGCACGGTGGAGGAGATCGGGTACTACGACCCGTCCACCGACCCCGCCACGGTGAGCATCGACGCGGAACGCGCGCAGTACTGGCTGTCCACGGGAGCCATTCCCAGCGAGACAGTCGGCCACTTGCTGAAGCGGGCAGGCCTGGTTTCCACCCCGGGCGCGGCCGCCGCACCCGAGACCCCGGCTACCGACGCCGCGGTGCAGCAGTAGGCCCGGCCGCCCGGGGACAGCTCGCCACGCCCTGCCGAGGGGCGGACGACCTGGAGCGGCAGTCGTGTCGGCAGGTTGCCGGCGGAGGGCCGTTGCCCTGCTGCCGGGATCGGGAGGTCGGCCGCGTGAGGGCTGGGCGGTCCGCCCGCTAGGGCCACCGCCGGCCGCCCCCCGCGGCGCAGCGGCCGGGTGTGTCCCCTCCAGAGCCATTCGGGGGTGGCTTTGCGGCCTCAGCACGACTTCTCGGCCGCTCTTCCAGCGAGTTCAGCGGCCGCCAGGCTATCCTGCGGCCGGTGCGCGAGGAGGTCACACATGCAAGCGCTCGTTGAGTATCTGGTCAAGTCCCTCGTCGACGAACCGGACGAGGTGAGCGTCTCCTGCGTGGAAGGAGACCGCACGGTCACCTTCGAGGTGAGTGTTGCCGAGACCGATCTCGGCAAGATCATCGGGCGTGGCGGCCGGATCGCCAACGCTCTGCGGACCGTGATCGGGGCTGTCCCGGCCAGCGACGGCCGGCGCCACGCGCTCGATATCGTCTCGTGATCAGGTCGCGTGGCGCGGGGCGGCCCTGAGGCCGCCGCCGGCTACCGACGCCTTGCCCCAATGATCGTACGCATAGTCTGGAGGCAGACCCATGTCGTCCGTCACCGTCAAGCGCAACGTCGTTCTCCGCTCAATCGTCACGCCGAAGCTGCGCGAAGAGCTGGCCAATGACCTGGAGGAGGCGGCAACCGAGATCACGCAGCGCATCCAGCAGATCGACTTCCAGACCCGCGCCTACATCACCGACCTGCAGCGCACGAACCTGCAGCAGGCGATGTCGGTGCGCAAGCAGGTGGAGGCGGAGAAGAAGCGCCAGGAAGAGCTGCGCGATGCGTTGCTCGAGCGGAAGGCACAGGTCGTCGAGCTCGAGGATGGCACCGAGGTCGTCCGCGGGACCCTCGAGAGTTTCGTCGAGATCAAGGTCGGCGACAACCTCGGCCAGATCCTCGGCGGCGTCGAGATCCTCACCAAGGATGATGAGATCATCGAGATCCGCCAACGCGAGAACCTCGACGAGCCCGAGGAGAGCGTTGTCCAGTTGCTCGAGGAAGCGCGTAGCCGCGGCCAGGACGGCAGGTAGGCAGAGCCCATGGTAACAGTCGGCGAGATCGTGGCGGCGCACGGGCTGTACGGTGAGGTGCGGGTGCAGCCGCTCACTGACTTCCCGGAACGATTCCACCGGCTGGCGGCGGTCTGGGTCTCGCGCCCGGGCCAGCCCGCGGTGCGCCACGGCATCCGCCACGTCGAGGCCCATCGCACCAAGCCACTCGTCATCCTGGCCCTCGCGGGGATCAGCACCCGCGAGCAGGCGCGGGCACTGACCGGCGCCGCAGTGGAGATCGAGGACGACCAGATCGTGGAGTTGCCCGCCGGCGTCTACTTCGAGCATGACATCGTTGGCCTCAACGCCGTGACCACGGACGGGCAACAGCTCGGCCCCGTCACGGAGGTCCTGCGGACGGGCGCCAACGACGTCTACGTCACGCCGCGCTGCCTGATCCCGGCCATCCCTGACGTCATCGCGCGGATCGATCTGGAGGCGGGGTGTCTCCTCGTCCATCCGGTCCCCGGGTTGCTTGACGAATGATGCGGATCGATGTCGTCACCATCTTTCCCGGCTTCTTCGGCGAGCCCCTGGAGTTGAGCATCGTCGGGCGGGCACGCAAGGCGGGCCTGGTCGCGATTGCCGCCCACGACCTGCGCGACTACACCACCGATGCCCACCGCACGGTCGATGACGCCCCGTACGGCGGCGGCGCCGGGATGGTGATGAAGCCGGAGCCGCTGTTTGCCGCCGTGCGCGACTTGCGGCGGGAGGCCACCGGGCGGGTGGTGTTGTTCACTCCCCAGGGCGAGCCGCTCCGGCAGGCCCGGGTGCAGGAGTTGGCACGGGCACCCCAGGTCATCATGATCTGCGGGCGCTATGAGGGGGTCGACGAGCGTGTGCGGGAGGCCCTCGTCACCGATGAAGTCTCGCTGGGCGATTTTGTGCTCAGCGGCGGCGAGCTCCCCGCGCTCGTACTGATTGATGCCATCGTGCGCCTGGTGCCGGGAGCCGTGGGAAACGAAGAGTCACCGGTGACCGACTCGTTCTCCGACGGCTTGCTCGAGCACCCGCACTATACTCGTCCCGCCGCGCTGGCGGGGATGAGTGTCCCGGACGAGCTGGTGACAGGAGATCATGCCCAGGTGGCGAGCTGGCGACGCCGCGGGTCGCTCCAGCGAACCTACGAGCGGCGCCCCGATCTGCTTGCCCGGGCGCAGTTGACAGACGCGGACCGCCGGCTCCTGGCTGAACTGGCCCGGGGCGGGCGGCCGACCGAATGACCCAGATGCCAAGTGAGGGATCACCACATGCACCAGTTGATCAGGCAGGTCGAGCTCAAGTGTCAGAAGAAGCGCGTCCCCGACTGTCGCCCCGGTGACACGGTCCGTGTCATGGTCCGGGTCAAGGAGGGTTCCGGGAAGGACGAGCGCACCCGCCAGCAGGCGTTCGAGGGCGTCGTCATCGGACGCTCCGGCGGCGGCATCGGCGAAACCATCCGCGTGCGCCGTGTCACCCACGGAGTCGGCATCGAGCGCCTGTTCCCGTTGCACTCGCCCTCCGTCGAGGAGGTCACGACGGTGCGTCACGGGCGTGTCCGCCGCGCCAAGCTCTACTATCTGCGCGACCGCGTGGGCAAGAAGGCCCGCGTGCGTGAGCAGGTGCGTGACGTCGTCATGGCGCGCGAGCAGGCCGCCAAGGAGCGTGCCGCGATCGAGGCGGCCGAGGACGCGGCCGAGGCCGCAGCACAGGCCGCCGCCGCGGCGGACCAGTAGCCCCGCACTGCCTCCCGCCGGCGCGTCAGCGCTTCGCACGAGCCGTATGTCACGGGTGGCGAGTCCCACGCCCACCCGCAGCCGGGTGGTCTGGCCAGCATGTATGCGTTCGAGAACACATGGCACGTCATTGCGCTCATCGGGGCCCTCGCCGGCGCCCGGGCCGCGGTTGCGTACCTCGCCGTGCTGCGGACCCATCGCGAGGCAGTGCTCGAGTTCATCGACTCCGCCCTGATCGCGGTACTGCTCGTGTTCTGCATCCTCCGCCCCTTCGTGATCCAGGCCTTCTACATCCCGTCGGGATCGATGGAGCCGACACTGCAGAAGAACGACCGCATCCTGGTGAACAAGTTCGTCTACTACTTCAAGCAGCCCCAGGTCGGCGATATCGTCGTGTTCGACGCTCCGCCGCAGGCGCTCCAGGGCCAGGAGGGCGGCAAGAAGGACTTCATCAAGCGCGTCGTGGGGGCACCCGGCGACCGCATCGCCGTCAAAGAGCACATGCTCTACCGCAACGGCGTGCCGGTGCCTGAAGCCTACATCAAAGAAGCTCCGCTCTACGTGTGGCCCGACAACGCCGACGGCGGCGGCGAGATCACCGTACCCCCGAACAGCCTGCTCGTGTTCGGAGACAACCGCAACGACTCCAACGACGGCCACCGCTGGTATCTCACAGGAACCGACGGGGCGATCGCGCCGTCGCCGTTCCTACCGATGACGAACGTGCTCGGCAAGGCGATGGTCATCTTCTTTCCCTTGACGCGGATGGGCCTGCTCCACTAGGAGAGCGGCCGAGAAGCCGTTCCGAGGCCGCGAAGCCACGCCAGAATGGCTCCGGAGGGCACTCAGCCGGCCGCTACG
>CAZIWQ010000239.1:6181-8247 GCA_964542355.1 uncultured Armatimonadia bacterium | reverse complement strand
GCGCCGTCCGCCCAATGCCGCATGCCACGTGCCACATGCCGCCGTCCCCTCCCGCGCTATTCGCTCTCCCTCTCCGTCCCAAACGCCCACCGCAGATACTCCCGCACCCACTGCACCTGGAGCCGGTGGTCTTCGCGGTCGAACCAGCCGCTCTGCAGGATCACGAACCCCTCAATCAGCCCACTGCGAGCAAATGCGATTGCGCGCGTGAACTGCAGCTCCAGCACGTCCATGGCGATCGGCCCGCCCGTGCCCCCGTAGTCGTGCAAGAACAGCCCGAGCAGGATCGGCTTGTCCGTCGCGTTGCGGATGCGCTCCAATTCCGCCAGCATCCGCACCTGCCAGTCGTAGGTGTTGCCGACCCACACCCACAGGTTGATGACATCGATGAAGGGGAGGTATGGCGTCAGGTCCGCCTGGTCCTGCTGGGTGTAGCGGACGACGTACAGCCGCAGCGCGGGGTTGGCGCTGCGCAGGCCCTCATACACCTCCCGCGTCTGCTCCGGCGTCATGTCCTTGCTCGGGCCGTGGAAGTCGAGGTAGTCGTCGATCAGCCCGCCCACGATCTGGGGACGCGTGAGGGACAGCTCGCTGACCTGCCGCGCGGTCTCCGCGTACGCCCCGTGCTGGAGGCCGCAGATCACCCGGTCGCACGCGGCGAGAGGGTCGAGATACTCCGGCGTCAGTGTCGTTCGGTCGTGGTTGCTGTTCATGAACACAACGCCCGGGGTGTCGATGTACTGTGCCGCCGTCTCCAGGCTGCACGAGCACTTCCCCACGAAGGGCACATCCCCGGGTAGCGGCCCGGAGATGACGTACCCCCAGGTCCAGGCTTTGTCTCGTAGCGACGACATGGGACTCGCTCCTTTCGCGCGGCTGCGGCAGGTGTGCCTCCCTCATCCCCGTGTGCCGTTCATCCTGTCCCATCCTGTCCATCCTGTTTGTATGCCGTCCGCCGTCCGCCGTTCCGTTCATCCTGTCCGTGGCGACAGCTCCTCGCACAGCTCGCCCACCAGCCGCACCAGCCCCATGTCGCCGTTGGGCGGTACCTGGTCGGCGGCCCCCAGCACGAACTTGCCATAGTCCCAGTGGTGCTCGAGGATGCTCTCGACCTGGCGGCGGACGTCATCGGCACGGAACGGCGGCGCGAACATCGCGCCCGGCATCCCGCCGAACAGGATCAGGTTGGGCCCCGCCAGCTCGCGCAGGTCCTCAACCGCCACATCGCCGCAGGGCATCGGGGTCACCGACTCGGCGGCATCCAGGCCCGTCGCCGCCATCAGCGGCAACACGCCCTTGAGAGTGCCATCCACGTGCGAGAGGGTCTTCTTCCCCGCGGCATGGAGCTTGGCGATCTGCTCGGTGTAGAAGTCGAACTGGTAGTCGCGGAACAACCCGGTGACGATCTCGCCCGACAGGTTGTCGCACAACTCGACCAGCGGGCCGGGGCCCTCGCACAGGATGTCGATGACCCGGGCATTGCGCTCGAGCATCAGCGCGATCGTGCGCTCGACATCCGCCTTCGCGTCGGCCAGCAGGTAGACGAGGTTCATCACTCCGCACCACTCGGCGAGTAACGATGACACGCCACCGCGCGGGACGCCCATGATGTGGATGCCCTGGTCACCGGTGATCCGGTCCCACTCAAGCCATGACTCGTAGGCCGGATAGGGCTCCTGGATCTCGTACAGATAGCGCACGATGGCCAGGTGCTCGGGCCGGCTGACGGGATAGCGCACCCAGGCGGTGGAGCCGGTGTGCGGCAGGTGTACCTGCTCGCCCTCCATCTCCCCGGCGGGTGTCTCCCACCGGGTGTAGATGCGCTCGCCATCCTGGCGATGGGTGACCTTGACGTGGCTGTCGTCGGAGCGCACCCCATAGGCCCCGGTGCCTCCCAGGTAGAACCCGCAGTGATAGTCACGGTGGAGCCGGACGTAGCCCTCATTGCCGGCGTACTCCGGCGGGAGGTCACCGATGGCCTGATGGGCGGCCCGCCAGTAGCCGAGGTCGCCAAACCACGGCATCGCATCCGGCTTCTCCCCACGGAACACGGCCAGCAACCGTTC
>CAZIWQ010000239.1:0-6081 GCA_964542355.1 uncultured Armatimonadia bacterium | reverse complement strand
CGTTCATCCTGTCGCATCCTGTGTATCCTGTTCCTTCCCCGCCGTCCGCTGTTGGCCGTGCGCCGCGTCGTTCATCCTGTCCTATCCTGTCCATCCTGTTTTTCCCCCGCCGTCCGCTGTTGGCCGTGCGCTGCGCCGTTCATCCTGCCCGATCCTGTGTATCCTGTTCCGTCCCCGCCGTCCTGTCCCGGCGTGCCGTCACTTGCTGCCACTGCTCCCGCGTGCCGACGAACAACAGCTTCACGCGGTCCTCGTCGAGCGTCAGCTTGAGGCGGGAGGCCTGCGGGGTGAGGGCCGCCAGCTCCTGCCCCGTGTCAAGGTCCATCACGACCGAGGGCACAGTCACCGCTTCCGCGAGCTCCAGCTCGGTCTTGTCGGGGCTGTATTCGGCCGCGAACAGGACCGTCCCGGTGGGATGGCGGAACGCGTGGACGCGGGCATTGGGGTTCTCGCACGGCACCCGGGCGAACCGGCCGTCGAGCAGGATATCCTCCACCGGCTGGATCATGCGCAGGGCGCGCGACATCCACCAGTACTGGCCCGCGCTCATGACCTCCTCATACCAGATCTTGAACCCGGCGGCCCCCGCCCCGGCGACCTCCAGCACCTGGTACATCATCGATTTGTCCGGCCATACTACCTCCCCCGTACGCTCGGCCGGGGCAATCGTCACGATGTACTTCTTCCGGTCCACTCCGGAGCGTTCGAGGTAGCTCCGCATGCTGCGGCCGGCCGACTCCACCGCGGGCTCGCCGTAGCCCAGGATGTAGGCGTAGATCATCGGGGAGATGTAGTCGACCGGCCCGGCGGTCAGGCGCTTCCAGTCCCACTGGGTCAACGACTCAGTGATGCCGATGCGCGGGAAGCCCGGCAGCTTCACTCCCGCCGCCTCCATGAGCTTGCCCATCTGCTCGCGGACGTCGGCGTGCCAACTCACCAACAGGCCGTTCTTGTACTCCCACCACGCGCGGTGGAGGTCGGTGAAGTCCCCGGGGCGCTTCTCGAACTCCTGCGGGTCCGCGTACGCTAGCTGCGGATGGTTCTGAGCCAGCCACGCGCGGAACCCATCCTTGCAGCGCGGGCAGAAGCACACCTGGTCCTCGCGGTAGTTGAAGTCCTCGTAGTCGTTGTCAATCCAGTAGATGCCGTGCTTGGCGAGCGTGGCCCAGGCGGTGACAGCGGCCTGGTAGCCTGCGCCGCGGTAGGAGAGGCAGACTCCGGCGTCCTGCTTGCCGTCGAGGCACACAGCGAGCGCCCCATCCTTGGCCGCCAGGGCGCGCTGATCGCCCATGCCACTGGTGTGCTGGGCCATTGTGAAGCCGGCCTGCTTGATGATCGGGACGAGCTTGTCGAGCTCCGGCAGATTGCACACGTTGCGGCCCCACAGGCTGTTGAGGACGAAGGTGTTCAGGCCCATCTGGTGCAAGCCGGTCAGGAACGCCTGCGCCTGCGGATCACGGAAGATGGTGCCGCTCGACGCGTTGTTGTCCTGATCCCAGATCCAGTAGTACACCCCCGCGGTGAACCGCGTCGGCGGCGTCACAGTGGGCTTGTCGTAGACGTGCACGGCGACCTGCTCGACGGGCTGGCGCCCGCCCTCCCACTCGAGGTGGTAGTAGACCGGCGGCGCCGCACCCGCCGGCAGCGCGGTTGTCAGGTAGAGGCAGGCCTGGTTGCAGGGCGACAGGCGCGGCAGCGGCACGACGAACTGCCGGTACCCCTCGCCCTGGGGACTTGGCTGCGGTCCCTGCGGGTCACGGGCGAAGAACCGCGAGAACAGGCCGGTCGAGTACAGCTCGACCCCGGCCGGCAAGTCCAGCACCAGCTTGTAGCCACGGTCCTTGCCGCGGAATGCCAGCGTCGTTCCCGTCGTCTCACCAAAGGTCTGGATCGAGTTGAAGGACGCCGGGGACGGTTGGTTGCGGATCAGGCTGAGCTCGGGATAGAGCAGGTATGTCCCCGCCTGGTCTTTGGGCAGGACGTTGGTGTTGCCCTTGATCAGGAACTCGGTGAGTTGCCGCTGCAGGACGTGGAAGGTCCGCTGCCGGTTGCTGTCCAGTTGCAGCGCGACGGGGCGGGACTGGGCGGGGCACTGCAGCCCGAGCCGCGTGAGCGAGGCCGCGCCCTCCGCCAGCGTGAACGTGGCCGTCCGCAGCCACGGCGACGCGCCGCTCACCTCGGCGCGCTGGGTCACCGTCTTCCCCGCCGTCGTCCGGTACGAGAGCTCGGCGGCCCCGTTCCCGGGCGCGGGGTGCGACACGAGCAGCGTGAACCGCGCGCCGGCGCTGTATGGCCCGGTCTGGAGTTCCTGGCTCAGCGTGTCCCCCGTGCGGCTCCAGAACTGCGGGGGCCCGTCGTCCGCCGGGGACAGGTCGGCATTCGTCAAGAACCCCTGCCCGCGGAGCAGGGAGTGGAGGGACACCGTTCGCGGCGCTCCGGCCACGGATGCGGTCGCCAGCACCGGCTGGAAGTTGCCCGTTGTCTGGAACCCATCACCGGGCTCGAGCCGCGCCCACGAAGCCAGTTGGCCGGCTGCGGCGAGGTTGCGGCAGAAGTTCGCGACGAAGCGCCCGCCGGCCGCGCCGATCCCCCCCAGACTCGCCAGCGGGATCGATAGCTCCAGCCCCCAGCCGTCGGGGCGAGGCCCCCTCTTGACCGTGGCCCCGCTGTTCCAGCTCGGGTCACCCGCACCCGGGCGGTCCGGCGACTGGTGGGCATCATACAGCGCCCCGGAGGAGTTGATCGCGAACTGGTAGAACTCGTTCGTCCCGGCCATCGGCGCCAGGAACACCTCCAGCTCGTCATCCGCCCACACGGGGCTGTCGAGGCCCTGCGCAGTCGTCTTGCGCGCATAGCCAGCCGGCTCATGCACCGCCGCCGCCAGGTAGAGCTGCTTGTCATCGTAGGCCATGCTGACCTCGGCCTGGAATGGTGACCTCAGCGGGCACAGCGCCTCCTGGCCGGCAACCATGAAGTCCACTGCCCGGTCCGCGCCCTCCCACTCGGTCAACTGCCCGTCGAGCACCGGTGGCGCTGTCACCCGCCGGCAGCGGAGGGAGAACGGATCGGCCGTCCCGTCGATCTCCACGATGCTGATGTCATCGAACCACGCCACGCCCCCGCTGGTGATGTTGTACAGGATCAATGCCGTCTGGGCGCTGTCGGCGGGGACGGTGAAGGTCCCGCGGAACACCTCCCAGCGGTCGGTGCCCCGGCTCCCGGTACTACCGAAGTAGTGCTGGTGGCGCCAGCCAGGCTGCTCCCCCTTCTCCAGCACGGCGAGCGTGACAGTCCCTTTGCGCGAGGTGCGACGGATCGCCACCTGCACCGCGTACGTTGCGCCGGGGCGTAGGCTCAGGCGCGACTGGCAGTGGCTGTCCACGAACAGCTCCCCGCCGCTGCCGTCCAGCTTCAGGCTCCACTTCCCCTCGACGGCCGTGCCGGCATCGCGGGTCACGCGCTCCGGGTAGTGGTAGGAGGGGGTCGCCCAGCCGGCGGGCTGCTCGAACCCGGGGTGAGGCACGAGGTTCTGCGCACAGGCCACTGTGCAGCAACCGGCGATGGTTGCCAGCCAGCTCAGGCGTGTCAGGGGGCGAGTCATGGGGGGCCTCCGATACGGGTGTGCCGGGTAGTTCCCTGAGGGGGGCGAGTTCTCCTGTGCGCCCACGCGAAGACACGCGCTGGCATCCCCGGCGCGGCACGGGGTATGATGGGCATGCGCTGCGGCTTGCGGGTGCGGCACCCCCACGACCCGGGTTGGCGCCGATGGGTATGGTGAGAGCGTCGTACGCTGGCAGGCACTCAGTCCGCCCAATGAGAGCGAGATCGCCGATGAGAACGATGCAGGATGCGCGCCGGCTCACCCCTGTCGTGATCGCGGTAGCGGCTCTGGCGGCCGCGACGCCGATGCGAGCCCAGGAGCTCGTCGCTGGCAACCTGCCGGCCAACCCCGGCTTCGAGCAGGTCGAAGCCGGCTTCCCCGCCCACTGGCGCACGTTCGATGGCCGAGCCCGCGCGCTGGTCTCGCTCGACCGCGACGAGGCCTTCGCCGGCAGCTATGCCCTGCGCATGACGGGCGACCCGACCCAGGCGTGGCTCCCCCTGTTCTCCGAGTCGTGGCGGGTGGAGCCCGGCAGCGAGTACACCCTCGGCTGCTTCGCCAGGAGCCAGGTCAAGCAGGGCACCGGCATCCTGTTCGCTCTGAGGGAGATCGACGCCGACGGGCAATCGGTCCGCTTCAGCCAGGTGCCGATCCCGCTGCAGGCCGACTGGGCGTTCCACAGCCAGAAGATCAGGCTCTCGGACAAGACGACCGAGGTCCAGGTCTTCATCGTGCTGCAGAAGTGCGAGGGCACCGTGTGGTTCGATGACATCGTGCTGGTGCGAGGTGAGCTCCCGAACCTCGACGCCCTGCGGGCGCGGACCCGCAAGCCCCCGGCCACAGCGCCGGTGGCCCGGGCGCCGCAGTACACGAACCTGCTGCCCAACAACGGCTTCGAGCGCGCCGATGGCGGGAATGGGTTGCCGTCCGAGTGGGCCCTTGTCGCCGAGGGTGACCAGCAGGGAAGCATCGACGCGGTCACGCCGTTCGGCGGCCGTCATGCGTTCCGGCAGACCCATTCCGCCGCCGGCCTGCCGGGCAGCTACCTCCAGCCTGCAGCGCCGGTGCCCCTCACTCCCAACAGTGTGTACCGCCTCAGTGCGTGGGTCCGGACCTCGCCGGAGGCGAGAAGCGCCTGGACCTCCATCGCCCGCGCACGCGGACAGCGGGTCGAGGGGTGCTGCCTGCAGCTCGTGTTCCTCGATGAGGCAGGGGCGGTCGTGTCGGAGGTGTGGAGCCGGTCACTGCAGACCGACGGCCGCTGGCGCCCGCTCTGTGTTCTCGGTCGGGCCCCGGGGAATGCGACTGCGGCCCGGGTGCGGCTGTACCACGGCGACCTGCGCGGCAGTTCGTGGTTCGACGCAGTGCGGCTTGAGGGCGTCGCCACGCTCGATGACCTCCGCCCCCTGTGGGCCCTCCCGCCGGATGTCTTCGATGCCGACCGCCTCCCCCCCATCCTGCGCCTCACCTCTGCGGCCGGCAAGCTGGAGTGTACCCTCGGCCCCGACGTCGGGCCCGACGACCAGTCCCTCATCCTGCGCTGCGCCGGGCCCGGTGCTGCGACCGGAGAGCTCACAATGCCCGACGTCGATACCTCGTTCCCCGGCAGCTTCCGCGTAACCGGCCAATGCCGGCAGGCAGCCGGCGGGGGTCAGGGCGAGGTGCAGCTTGTGCTGAGCAGCGTCGACGTCTCCGGCACCGTGCTGGCGCGCCAGATCGTCCCGGTCCCTGCCGCGGCACAGTGGGGCAGCTTCAGTGTCGACTACACCCCCGACCCACGGGCCGACCATTTCTCGACTGCGGTGGCCGTGGCCGGCACGGGGTTGGCGGTGGAGCTACGAGAGCTGCGAGTCGAGCGGCTGAGCCGCCTGAGCCTCGAGGAGTATGCGGCGGTCCGGGACAGTGCGCCGGTCGGCGCCGCCCCGCCGCCGCAGGCCCCCCTCGCGACCGGCCTGCCCGAGGTGCAGGTGGCCACCCACAACGGGCTGCCGACGCTGTTCGTCAACGGGAAACCGACCAGCCTGACCCAGTACTGGCATTCGAGCGCCGTGACGCCCAACCTCATCGAGGGCTGCCGGCGGGCGGGGCTGGTGCAGGTGATCACGGTGCCGGACATCGACTGGTCCACCTCCCCTGCCGGCATCGACTTCGCCGGGCTCGACCGCCAGGTGCGGCAGGTGCTCGCCGCCGACCCGCAGGCGTGGGTCATCCTCTGTCCCGACACCACTGCGGAGCAGGGGAAGGTCTCGTGGGTTCGGCGCCACCCGGACCAACGCTACGTCAACGACCTGGTGGAGGCTGCAGTCAAGTCATACAGCGGCGAGACGCGTGCCTACCCGTCGTTCGCGTCCGGACAGTGGCGCGAGGACGTCAACCGGATGCTGGCGGGGTTGGTAGGGCACGTCAAGCAGGCCGACTATGCGCCCCGCGTGATCGGCTTCCAGCTCTCCGGCTACGAGTGGTTCCAGTGGGAGTGGATG
>CAZIWQ010000238.1:0-8248 GCA_964542355.1 uncultured Armatimonadia bacterium | reverse complement strand
GTTCGCCACCGCGCTCACCGGATCCGGAGTTACCTCGTCGACCAGCCCTAACTCCAACGCCGCCGCCCGCGTGGCCGCGGAACGGGCCACGCCGATCACATGGCGGGCCAGGCTGCGGGTCCTCGCCGCGAGGGCGAACGAGCCCCCGATCAGCCCGGTGCCGATCACCGTCAGGCAATCGAAGCTCATGGGCACAGGGACTCCGTTCAGACTTCGCGCCCGACGGCCTGCGCGAGCCGGGTGACATCCGCCATCAGACGCTGGAACCGCTTCGGGGTGAGCGACTGCGGCCCGTCGGAGAGTGCCTGGTCGGGATGCGGGTGCACCTCGATCATCAACCCGTCGGCGCCGGCGGCGATGGCCGCCAGCGCCATCTGCGGCACCAGGCGATGGTTGCCGGTGGCATGGCTCGGGTCGGCGATCACGGGCAGGTGGGTCTCCAGCTTCACCCACGCGAGGGTCGCCAGGTCGAGCGTGTAGCGCGTCTCGGTCTCGAAGGTGCGGATGCCGCGCTCGCACATGATGATGCTGAGGTTGCCACTGGCGGCGACATACTCCGCGGCGCGCAGCCACTCCTGCGCCGTGGCGGCAAAACCTCGCTTCAAGATGACGGGCTTGTGGCACCGCCCGACCTCCTTGAGCAGGTCGAAGTTGGCCATGTTGCGGGTGCCGATCTGCAGGGCGTCCGCCTGCTCGGCGACGAGCGCGACCTGTCGCACGTCCATGACCTCGGTGACGATGGGCAGGCCGGTCTCCGCCCGGGCCTGCACCAGGTACTCCAGGCCTTCCTCCCCCAGGCCCTGGAAGTCGTAGGGCGAGGTGCGGGGCTTGAAGGCCCCGCCGCGCAGCACGGTGGCTCCCGCGGCCTTCACGGCGCGGGCGGCCTCCAGGGCCTGCGGCAGGCTCTCGATCGAGCACGGGCCGGCGATCACGTTGATGCCGGGGCCGCCGAACGGGACCCCCCCGATGCTCACCGGCATCGGCGTGGGAGCATGCTCACGACTCACCAGCTTGTAGGGCCGCAGGATGGGGACCACGCGCTCCACCATCGGCAGGCCCTGCAATTGCTGGGCAACCGCCTCCTTCTCCTCCTCCAGCGCCCCGATCGCCCCGATCAGCGTGCGCTCGACGCCGCGGGAGAGGTGGTGGTCATAGCCGCGCTGCTTGAGACGGATGACAACTTCCTGGATGTGCTCGTCGGTCGCACCGGGTGCCATGACGATAATCATAGTGGGCTAGTGCCTCCCTGCGGTTACTCCGCCCGTCTGCCAGGGACCGCACGATCTGCGCCGTCCCGGTGGTGTCATCCTGAGCGCCCGTCCCGCGCGGCGGGGTAGCGAACGATCAGCCCTCGCCCGCCAGCACCTGCTCCAGGGCCGCGATAAACCGCTGGTTCTCCGTCGGCAGGCCGACCGTCACCCGGATCCACGTCGGGAAGCCGAAGATGTCGCCGGTGCGCACCGTCACGCCGCGTCGCATCAGGCCGTCGAAACACGCGCGCGAATCGATGCCGGTGTTCACGAAGATGAAGTTCGCTTCGGTGGGGACATACTCCCGGCCCATGCGCTCGAAGGCGGCGTAGAGGTCGCGCTTCCCCGCCTGGTTGGTTGCGACGCTGCGCTGCACGTGCTCGCAGTCGGCGAGGGCGGCCAGCGCCGCCACCTGTGCCAGGGTGCTGACATTGAACGGCTCGCACACGAGCCCGACCGCCTTAGCGACCTCGGGGTGCGCCATGCCATAGCCCACGCGCAACCCGGCCAGGCCGTAGGCCTTGCTGAAGGTGCGCAGCGAGATGGTCAGGCGGCCCTCCCGGGCATACTGGAGCGAGTCCGGATAGGCGGGATCCTCCACGTACTCGGCGTAGGCCTCGTCGAAGCAGACGACGCAGTGGTCGGGTACGGCATCCAGGAAGCGTGTCACGGCGTCCTGGCGCACGATCGTGCCGGTCGGGTTACAGGGGTTGCCGATGATGATGAGCTTGGTCCGGGGGCTGATCGCCGCCTGCATGGCGGCGAGATCGTGCACCATGTCTCGCGACGGGATCCCGATCTGGCGGGCCTCGGTGATGGTGGCGGTGAACGGGTAGAGCGCAAACGGGGGCAGCGAGAAGATGACCTCATCGCCCGGGTTGAGCAGCGACAGCCCCAGCATGTGGATGACTTCATCAGACCCGCGGCCGATGAGGATTCCCGCGGGATCGAGGTTGTAGAACGCCCCGAGTGCCGCCCGCAGGTCGGCCCACGTCGGGTCGGGGTAGATGTGCACCTGGTCCAGCGCCGCCTGCATTGCGGCCACGGCCCGTGGCGACGGGCCCAACGGGTTCTCATTCGAGGCCAGCTTGGTGACCTCGGTGAGGCCCAACTCATCCATCACCTCGCGCGACGATTTGCCTGGCGAGTAGGGGGTGATGGTCTTGACACAGTCGCGCACGAGGGGCCAGATGTCGGGCACTGCAGTCACGTCCTATCTGATTGGGTGATCCGGGATCCTGCGCAGCCTCGCAGCCCGGCAGCCGCGCTGACATTGCACCGGTCGCGGTGCACGGGCGGGCTGCAGTATTTGTAGCACAAACGGGGCTAACTGGCAAATGCGGGCGGCGGGAGCTTGGGAGCGGGGGAGGACGGCGACGGCAACCACGGAGACACGGAGCGCACGGAGACGCACAGAGAACGGCGCACGCCTCTTCTCTGCCCTGCGCCGTCTGCCTTCTCTCCCCGTGTCTCCGCGGTGAATGCTGCCTCTGGATCACTATCGCCAGGGCTGGCTCGCCTGCAGCGTCTTCCACCACTGCATGATGGGCATCGACTTCACGTGCCCATCGAGGAAGCCGACGTTCATCGGGGCGGCGCCCCCATCACCATGACACGTGGCGCGGTCCGCGGGCGAGGTCGCGCTGACGTAGAGGTTGGCGCAGCCCGAGGGGTCGAGCCACGACACGGCGTCCTGGATGATCGGCAGTTCCGCCGGTGCCCGGATGAACGCTTCGGTCTCCCCCTCCAGGTACAACGTCGGCACCGTGTTGCGGATCACCAGGCTCCACAGGTAGGAGGATTCATCATTGACGTCAGGCCGGCAGGTGGTGCCCATCGACGGGCAGATCCATAGTTGGGTGTTCTTGACGTACGGCGCCAGGCGCCAGTGGACATAGCCCTGGGAGACCGGTCCGGTATTGCCGATCGGCGCCGTCGTGTAGCGATTGCCGCACCAGCCCTTGCAGCCGCAAGCGGCCTGCGAGGCCCGGGTCCCGCCGGAGATCGCGTTCGTCGAGATCGGCAGCCGCTGGTCATGGTCGGTCCGACTCCTGCTACGCACACCTCGGGGTCCGGCCGAACAGGCCACATCCGGCCGGCCCCCGAGGCGTAGCGCCCGGCTGAGTGCCCTCCAGAGCCACTGTGGCGTGGCTTCGCGGCCTCAGAACGGCTTTGCGGCCGCTCTTCTATAGCAGGGCTGAGCGCGGCCTCATTCCCCTCGCCCGCCGTCGAGCCCTCCGGTCGACATGTGCGTTAGTCCATGAACCAAAGCACAAGATGATCGGCACTGTATTGACACGAACACATGGCACAGTGTATCTTGGGCGACGCGTGAGTGTACCGTTCGTGGGCAGGAGTCGACGCCCCCAGGTACACAGGCGCCGTCCGGCCTGATGGCCCCCGCGCCATGTGAGCAGCCGTGAACGGCGCCGCCCTGGCCTCCCGCCCCGTGCTGGCGTGTCGCATCCGCCAGCCGTCCCTCGTAGCACCGCATCGCACTTGAACCGAGACACCGCCGCTTCATATCATTGCGCGTTCCTGACCCCTCACGGGTCATCAGACAACCGATTGCGATGCATGACATCGAGCCGTGGCTTGCTCAGGCAACCCTTGGGAGGTCGGTTCCGATGGCGTCACGCAGCATCGTGTCCCGCGCGCATTCCCCGCTCCACGTTGGGCTCCTGGTTGTCCTCGCATCGTGTGTCATGCTCCCCTTGGCATGGGGGGGCCGGCCCTTCGTCGCCAACTTGATCTACCTCGGGGTCCAGGAGTGGGGGGGGGGGCTGGACGCCTACGATGTTGGCACCGACACCCTCACCACCCTCACCACCGGCTTTGCCGGGATCAGCTATCTGGAGGTCTCTCCGAGCGGGCAACTGTTCGCGGCCCGGAACGACACGCTTGACGAGGTGAACCCGACGACGGGTGCCGTCATCAACCACATGACGCTCACCTACAGCGGCGTGCCGATCACGTGCGATGGCATCACCTTCAAGCCGGATGGGGCCCTGTACCTGCTCGGGTGGGACTCCGTCAGCCATAGCCGGCTCTTCACGTGCAATCCGGCGACCGGCAGCCTCACCCTCGTCCGGTCCGTCGCCGACATGTGGGGGCTCGAGTACGCCAATGGCTGGTTCTACGCGCTCGCACCCGGCAATGAGTCCTCGAGCCTGTTGGTCCGCCTCGACCCCGTGACAGGAATGGTCGTCGGAGTGGGCCTGTGCGGCGTTGTCGTGGGAGACCTCGATCACAGTGGCGGCGTGCTGCGCGCGACCGCTCCGTATGCGGGCCGCCAGCTTGTCACCGTCAACCTGGCTGACGGCAGCACGACTGTGCTCACGGCCCTCAGCGACACTCCGTGGGGGATTGCCGCGGGCCTGGGGCTCACAACCTACAGCGTGTCGGGACGTGTGACGGCGAACGGCACCGGCCTGGAGGGCGTGAGTGTGACGGCCACGCCGGGTGGTGGGGGGACGACCACTAACGCCAACGGGGACTACGTGCTGACCGGCGTGCCGGCCGGAAGCTACACGCTGGGCGCTGCCAGGGCCGGCTACACCCTCAGCCCGGCCCCGCACGCCATCACTGTGGCGGGCGACCTCCCGGGGCAGGACTTCACCGCGACCTCGACCGGCAGCGGCACCCCGACAGCGCTCTACGTCAGCCAGCCGGATGAGCTGGACACCTACAACCTGGGCACCGGCAGCCTGGACCGCATCTCCTCCCTCTACTCCTACACGGCCCTGGACGTCTCGCCCGCGGGGGATCTCTATGCCCTGGGCTCCGCCCCGGGAGGGCCGCTGGACCTGGTCGACCCGGCGACCGGCGCCGTACGCAACCGGGTGCCCCTGACCTGTGGCGGCGCACCGTTGAGCGTCCCCTATGGCGTTACCTTCAAGCCTGACGGCAGCCTCTTCGTTCTGGAGTATGTGAGCTCCGTGCCCGCGTGCCGCCTGTACACCGGGAGCGCCATTACCGGTCAGTTGACCCTCCTGGGAGTGCTGCCGGCAACCATGTATGGTATCGAGTACGGCAACGGGGTGCTCTACGGCTGCGGATCAGGATCAATCGTGCAGATCAACCCGACGACCCTCGCGTGCACGACGCTCATCTCCTCCGGCGCCTGGGACCTCGACTACGGCCCTGACGGGGTGCTGCGGGGAACGCGGTGGTTCAGCGACGCCGCAGCCAACGGGCTGTATGAGTTTGCGCTCGACGGCCGTGGGGCGCTGCGCTTTGCCCCACTCAGTGGCAAGATCCCCTACGGCATCGCCAGCGGGGTGCGGATCGCGGGCTACTCGATCACAGGGCTGGTCCGATCCGCCGAGGGGGCCCCGATTCCGGGCGTGAAGCTCGCCCTGAACCCGACCGTCGCCACCGTCACGACCGACGCTACTGGGCACTTCCAGTTCACGAACGTACCCCCGGGAACGTACTATCTCGTGGGCCGCAAGCCGGGCTACTTAGTGCCGCAGGCTCCTGTCACGGTCGGGCCGGACGCGAACGTCACGATCGTCGCCACGGCCCTCGGTGGCGGGTGGGATGAGTCGCTCTACCTGGGCGTGGGGGGCGGCGCGACGCGGCTCGACCAGTATGACCTGGGCACCGGCACCACAACCACGCTGCTGGCGCCCTTCGACCGCTACTGGTTCCTCGATCGCTCGCCGGACGGTGGCCTGTATGGTTCATCCAACGCGGTCCTGGACCGGGTGGACGTCACCACCGGCGCTGGGCTCAGCCGCGCGTGGCTGCACTGTGGCACAGCCAGCGTGAAGTGCTATGGCTTCACCTTTGCGCCCGAGGGGACCCTCTACGTCCACGGCGCGCCCGCGCCAACCGGGCCCCACACGCTCTACCGGTGCAACCCACTCACTGGCGACCTCACCGTGATCGCGCCGATCGCCGGACATCTGACGCCGGACAGCTTTCTACTGGGCATCGAGTATGCCAACGGCTGGATCTACGGCTCCGGCAGCGGGGGGCTGTACATCATCAATCCCCGGACGGCAATTGCCTCCGGTCCGGTCGGAGGGAGCGGCGCCGCCTGGGATCTGGACTTCGGCCCGGACGGCATCATGCGGGGCAGCGGGGCCGGGAACACGCTCGCTGAGACCGGCCTGGGCCCGTTCTACGTCAGTTCAGTCGGTACGTTACCGGCCACGACCTACGGCCTGGCCACCGGCGGTGGGGGCGGCGGTGGCGGCGGGGGCGCCCCGGACGTCGTCATCAACGAGATCAACCCCGGCTACCCCGCTACGGTCGAGCTGTACAACCGTGGCACTACCGCCGTGCGCCTCACCAACTGGTCTGTCATCTCTTCCGGCACCCCCACCCCCACCATGACGATCCCGCCGTTCACGCTGGGGCCGGGGGAGTATGTGGTCCTTGACGAGGCGGCCGGTACCAACACGAGCCATCACCTGTACTTCAACATGACGCTCCCCAACTGCTTCCCGTGGTCCTACGGCGGGCCCGGATCGTGCACGCTGCTCGCGCCGGGGAAGGCCGCGGACTTCGTGCGCTGGGGCGGGTCGAATGACTGGCCGATGTATGGCACGACGTGGATCCCGGGCACCGACCCGCCGGCCGGCACCGCGCCCGCGACCCTGGGGCGCGACAGCGCGAGCACCGACACCGACCGCGGTGAGGACTGGAACTGGTTGGCGGCCACCCCTGGCGCCCAGAACGGCTGGGGCGCGGATGCCTTCACCATCGCGGGCACCGTCACCGCCAGTGGTGCCGGGCTCGGCGGCGCGACCATCGAGTTCCGGACGGTGCCGGCGTTGACCCTGGCCGGGACGGCCTCGACGGCGCCCGGATCGGGTTGGTACCGCTCGCCGCTCTTGCCTGCGGGCACGTATCGGGTCACGGCCGCCAAACCAGGCTTCAGTTTCGCCCCGCCATCCTGGGACAAGACCGTGGGGCCGAACTGGACCAACATCAACTTCTTCGCTACGTCGACCACGGCGCCGAGCGCGCTGCTCTATCTGGGGACGGTGACGGGCAGCGACGGGGAGCTCAGCACGTGCCAGTTGCCGGCGGGAACGCTGACCCTGGTGAAGTCCCCGTTCGCGGGGTACCCGTTCATGGATGTCTCACCCAGCGGTGAGCTATACGGGGTGGAGGCATGGGGGACGCTGTACGTTGTGGACCCGGCTACCGGTGATGCGACGGCTGTCTCGAAGCTGCTCACCGCCGTCTACCCTGGCTCGAGCACGCAGTGGTGGGGCTTCAGCTTCCGTCCGGACGGGAAGATCTACGCCCACGGCTACTCGTCCACGGATGGGAAGCACCGGCTGTACCTGGCGGACCCGGTGACCGGTGCGGCGGACCTGATCGGTGAGATCACGGGCCTGGGCGGCAGTAGCCTGTGGGGCATCGAGTATGCCAACGGCGTGCTCTACGGCTGCCACCCGACCGGGGGCCTGTTCCGCATCGACACGACGACGGCCGCCGCAACCCTGATCAATGCCGCCGGGGGCGCTGCCGACCTGGACTGGGGCCCCGACGGCTTCCTGCGGGGTACCAGTGCGACCGGCAAGCAGGTGCTGCAGATCGACCCGGTCACGGGCGCGGCAACCCCGGTGGCCACGCTGGCCAAGGACTGCTATGGCATCGCCTCCGGCGCCGGTACGGTGTCGTACTCCATCTCCGGTACAGTCTCGCGGGGGGGCAGCCCCCTGAGCGGAGCGACGGTGAAGCTCAATCCGCCGGGGCGCACACTGGTGACGGGCGCGGACGGGAAGTACTGCTTCACGGGCCTGGCCGCCGGAGCATACACGGTCGTCCCCAGGCTACGCGGGTGTGTCTTCACTCCCTCGAAGCGGAACGTGACCCTCGGGCCAAGCGCGAGCGGTGTGGACTTCATCGCCACTCCCAGCGGCTCCGGTCGCACGTGGTCCGGGATGCTGCATCTCGGCCTCTCGGCCAACGGGGGGTCTCTCGACACGTTCGACCTGGTCACGGCAACGGCGACACTGATCCGCAACCCGTTCGAT
>CAZIWQ010000237.1:0-8272 GCA_964542355.1 uncultured Armatimonadia bacterium | reverse complement strand
TGCTCCCCCTCCCCGTGGGGAGGGGGTTGGGGGGTAGGTCGCCGTCGCCGTGCTGCGAGCCGCAGCGGCGGGACCCCGCCCACAGACGGCGACGGCACGGCTCGCGGTCTGGTGACCGCTCCTACCACGGCGACGGAACGGCCACAGCAACGGCGGCGGGGGACGGAGTCGCTAGCGCGATGCGCGCTGCTTGATGTCCAGGAGCGTCTTCATCACGTCCGCCAGGCAGTCGCAGTGACCGGCAATGCCGAAGCTGTCGTGCAGCCGCTGGTAGAGCCCATACAACTCCGTGTAGACCGCGTGATGCGCGGCATTCGGCGTGTACGTGACCGGCTTGACCCCGGTCATCTTCGACTGGGCGGCCTCCGCGTTGGCATAGCCGCCGGCGGCCGGCCCCGCAACGACGGCGCCGAAGATGGCGGCGCCCAACGCACACGTCTGGCTGGAGCGGGAGACCGTGAGCTCCTGGCCGATGACATCGGCATACACCTGCATGAAGAACGGGTTCTTCTCGGCGATCCCCCCGCAGCAGATGATGCGGTCGATCGGGACGTGGCACTGTTCCATGCGGCGCTGGATGGTCAGCGCCCCGAACGCGGTGGCCTCGATCAGTGCGCGGTAGACTTCGGCGCGGCTGGTCTGCAGCGTCTGCCCGAGCAGCAGGCCGGTGAGCCGGGCATCGACGAGCACGCAGCGGTTGCCGTTGTTCCAGTCGAGGGCCACGAGGCCGCTCTGCCCGGGCCGGAGCGCCTCCGCCTCGCGGGTGAGGGTCTCGTGCAGGCCGGCATCGGCCTCGCAGATGCTCCCCACAAACCAGTTGAAGATGTCGCCCACCGCCGACTGGCCGGCCTCGATCCCCCAGTAGCCGGGCAGCACGGAGCCGGCGACGATCCCGCAGACGCCGGGGATCTCCAGGGGGGCAGCGCCCCTGGCAGCCACGGTGATGTCGCATGTCGAGGTGCCCAGGATCTTGACGATGGTGCCCGCCGCCACCCCGGAGCCGACGGCACCATAGTGGGCATCGAAGGCCCCGACGGCCACCGGGATCCCCACCGGCAGCCCCAGCGCCTCCGCCCACTGCGCGCACAGGCGCCCGGCGGACACATCGGAGGCGTAGGCTTGCTCGAACAGGCGGGAGCGCAGAGCCGCCAGACGCGGGTCCAGCAGGCCCAGGAACGCGGTGTCGGGCAGCCCGCCCCACTCCGTGGAGAACATGGCCTTATGGCCGGCCGAGCAGACGCCCCGTTTCAGGCGCTCCGGGCGCGTGTCCCCCACCAGGAGAGCGGGGATATAGTCGCAGAACTCGACCCAACTGTGTGCCGCGGCGAACACCTCCGGTGCCACATTCAGGCAATGCCAGATCTTGGCGAAGAACCACTCGGAGCTGTATGTCCCGCCTGACCGGGCCAAGTACTGGGGACGGTGCTCGGCGGCGAGGCCGGTGATCTTCTCCGCCTCATCCATCGACGAGTGGTCCTTCCACAGCCACGCCATGGCATCGACGTTGTCCGCGAACTGGGGCTTCAGGGCCAGCGGAGTACCCTCCGCGTCCACCGGCAGGGGCGTGGAGCCGGTGGTATCCACTCCGATGCCGATGATGCCCTCGGGGGCGAAGCCGGGGATCGACCGGGCCTGCTCGAGAGCGGCACGCACACAAGCCACCATCGAGTCATGGTAGTCCGCCGGGTGCTGTCGGGCGACGTGCGGGTTGGCGGGGTCACCGAGGACCCCCGCGTCGCCACGCTGGTAGTCGCTCACGGCGGTGGCAATCTCCTGACCGGAAGCGACCTCCACGATGACAGCCCTCGCGGAGTTAGTTCCGAAATCCAGGCCGATCGTGTATCTCTCACCAGACAAGGTGCCGGCCTCCCTTCGCTGCTGGAGCGGTGCTCAGTCCCGATGCGCAAGCCGGGTTGGGTAGGGAAGTGGATTCTCCGCCGGGGGTGAGCATCCCTTGTGGGCCGCCGGCGATAGGAGAGGAGGGCGGCCACGGCGAATGAGTGGTGAACGGCATGTCTGCCTCACCCCCGGCCCCTCTCCGTCCCGGAGAGGGGTGAACGACAACAGCAACAGCAACGGCAGGGCCCGCCCTGCCGCGCGCTCTGACGAGCCACGGTGCGTGCCCCTCGGCACCCACCCTCAGACACCCGCTCCTCCGGAACGGAGAGGGGGGGCGGGAGCTGAGGCCGAGACGGCGCACGACAACGGCGGCGCGCCACAGGCGCCCTACGGACGGAAGAACGGCAACACCCGGCGGCCGTTGGCCACGTCCCCTCAGGACTGGAACGTGCCTGCCGTCGTCCGAAGGACGAATGGTCCCGCAAGGCGGGATCGCTGCGCTCGGCCAGACGTGCTTCGCACGTAACGACGCGGCGAACGGCCAGCACCGGCGGGGGACGACCCCCTGGCCAACGGCGGCGCGCCATCCCGCCCTGCGGGACGCGCCCGACAACGGCACACGGCAGCGGCGGAGTGCAGCCACGTGGGAGCATCTCCCATGGGTGTGACGCGTGACGGCCGGTGAGCGCTCCACCGTCGCGCTCTGGGGAGCGCTCCTACCACAACGAACGGCAACGCCGGTCGAAAGCGTTCGCGATCATGCCCCTCGGGAGGACAACGGTGAGACACCTCGCGTTCGCCATCCTGCTGTGCTCGGTCGCCTGGTCTGCGGAGGCCACGTTCTACGTGGCCCCGAACGGCAATGACGCGTGGAGCGGATCGCTGCCGGCCCCCACCACCGCTCGCACTGATGGGCCCTTCGCTTCGCTGGAGCAGGCACGGGATGCGGTCCGTGCTCTCAAGGCGCAAGGCGGTCTCGCCGGCCCCGTCACCGTCCTCGTTCGCGGAGGCACCTATGCCCTGGCCTCGACGCTCGTGTTTGGTCCGCAGGACTCCGGCACTGCGGAGGCCCCGGTCGAGTACCGCGCCTCCCCGGGTGAGACAGTCGAGCTCAGCGGGGGTAAGGCACTCACAGGCTGGCTGCAGCGCGAGGGTGGCGTCTACGAGACCTCGCTCGCCGCCCAGGGGTTCGACGACTTCCGCTCGCGGCAGCTCTTCTTCCGGGGCGAGCGCCAGCCGCTCGCCCGCTTCCCGAACCTCGATCCCGCGCACCCGGTCACCGGCGGCCTCCTGTATGTGGACGAGACGGCGTCCCTCGACAAGAGCAGCTTCCACTACAAGGAGGGCGCGATCCCGTTCGACAGGTGGCACGACATCTCCCAGGCCGAGGTCAACCTCTTCCCCTATCACTGCTGGGATCACAACATCATCCGCATCGCCCGGGTAGACCCGGCGGCGCGGCTGGTGACCCTCCGACACAAGGTCGCCGGCTCCATCTTCGTCGGTAATCGCTTCTTCATCCAGAACGTGGCCGAGGCCCTCGATGCGCCCGGAGAGTGGTTCATCGACTACACCACGGGCAAGGTCCTGTTCTGGCCTCCCGCGGGCCCCCCCCTCGGCGATGGCGACGTGGTCGTCCCGGTGCTGGACAACATCATCGAGTTCTCGGGCACCCCCCAGGCCCCGGTGCAGCACATCAAGCTCCACGGATTCCGGCTCCGCTACGCGCGGCAGGATGCAGTCTCGCTGGAGGGGGCGCTCCACTGCCAGGTGACCGGCAACACGATCAGTCACGTCGGTGGTGTCGGCGTCAACGTGGGCTACCTGCGCAATGCGCTCAAGGGGGTGGGCCTGCCGTGGCGCAAGAGCGGCCTGGCCCGGATCAACGCCCATTCCGGCGATCGGTCGCTCGTGTTCAGCCACCCCTGCCGCGAGTGCCGCGTCGCCGGTAATGACATCTCCGCCACGGGCGGCGAGGGCGTCGTGCTGGCCGGCACCCGCAACACCGCCGACAACAACCACCTCTCCCGCACCGGGCTCTATGACATGGTGTGTGCCGGCCTGACCGTCTATGGCGACGAGAACCTCGCCTCGCACAACGTGATCCACGACGTCCCGCGAGACGGCATCTTCATCAATGGCAAGCTCAACACCGCCGAGTACAATGACATCCGCAACTCGATGCTCTACACCGCCGACAACGCGGCGATTGCCCTGCGCCAGCACGACGTGAGTCAGGCCGTCAAGAACCGGGGTAACGTGCTGCGCTACAACCGCCTGCTGGATACCATCGGCTATGGCAGCACTCCGCACTGCACTCACCCGGGGGACGGGTTCGCCTCGCCGTTCTGCAGCTTCGGCATCTACCTCGACGGCTCAATCTCGGGCGTGACGGTGTACGGCAATGTCATCGCGCGGTGCGGGGGTACGAGCGTCTTCATCCAGTTCGGGGGCGGGAACACGGTCGAGAACAACATTTTCGTCGAGGACGACCGGACGCGGGTGCAGTTCGATTCCATGATCTTCTTCGGGACGTTCATGTATTCCGACTCGCAGGGCAAGTACCGCGACGCCGAGCCACCCAACGCAATCAAGCACAACATCTTCTCCTACCGGGGGCCTGAGACGCGGCTCTACCGGGTGGGCCACTGGGACAGTGCCCCGACCTGGAACCGGCGGCAGGCCACCTTCACCGAGAACCTCCTGTGGCACGGCGACCTGCCGATCACGGTAGCGATGCACCCCCGGGAGGAGTGCACGTCGCTTGCGCAGTGGCAAGCGCAGGGGGGTGACACCGGCTCGCTCGTCGGTGACCCCTTGTTCGTCGATCCCGCGACAGACGACTACCGGCTCAAGCCCGGCTCGCCGGCGTACAGGGTGGGCTTTCGCGACATCAACTCCGAGCTCGCGCGGATCGGGGCCTATCGGAGTGAAGAGCGCGCCTCCTGGCCCCTGGTCAACGCCGTGCTGGAGCGGGAGACACCGGTGGTGTTCAAGTTCGCCCACGACCCCGTGACGATCGTGGACGGGTTCGAGCTGGCGCCGATCGGCTATCCGCCGGGGAAGGCGCACGTCGCCGCCGAGGGCACTGCCAGCGCCCTGGTCTGCGGGGAGGCCGCCCGCGACGGGAGACACAGTCTCCGGTTCATCGATGCTGCCGGGCTCAGGCATCCGTGGGAGCCCCACATCTACTACAACCCCCGCTACGAGAGCGGGAAGATCCACTTCGCAATTGATCTGATGAACAGCCCGGAGGCGCCGGCCGACTACTACGTCGAGTTCCGCGACTGGGACAAGGAGCTGCTGGTGGGGCCGACGTTCCGGGTCACCCGCGAGGGGAAGTTCCTCGTCAATGGCCTGCTGGGCGCGAACGGCACGGAGGTCGCCACCGTACCGACCGGCCAGTGGATCAACGTCGCCATCGACTTCGAGTTGGGCACCGCCGCCACCGGGCAATACACCCTGACCCTGTCGGTCCCCGGCCGCCCGCCGCTGGTGAAGACACTGCCCTGGGGGAACCCCGCGTTCCGCAAGGTGACGTGGCTGGGCATCTCCAGCACCAGCGTCGAGCGCACGGTCTTCTACGTCGACAACCTGGTTGTGGGACCGGCCGCTGCGGAGAAGGTCAAAGACGCTGCGGCTTCTGCCGCCATCAAGGGCAGCGGGAAGCCGGAGCCGAGCGCGCCGCGCGTCCTCACCACCACCGACCGGCTGGTCGGCTACTGGAAGCTGGACGAGGAGGGCGTTGACCTCGTCGATAGTTCGGGGAACGGCCTCATCGGCGAGGTGGGCGGGGTCTCGCACGCTCGCGGGGCCTTCGGGCGCGCGCTCTTCCTCGACGGTGGCGGGGGAGCCGCCACGGTCCCCGACAGCCCGCTGTTGCAGCTCGGCACCGACGACTTCTCGCTCGAGTGCTGGCTGTGCCCGGTATCGCTCGACGTCGCCTCGGAGCACCGCCGGCGGCGCGTCATCGAGAAGGGCGGCTATCCCGTCTCGTGGTGGAACATCGACGTGCAGACCGACGGCAAGGTGATGATGGAGATGGCGGATGCCGGCGCCACGAGTGGGACGACTGTCTCGAGCGGCGCGCTACCGGAGAAAGCGTGGACGCACCTCGTCGTGACGGTGGACCGCAAGGGGTTCCGGACCCGGTACTATCTCAACGGCCGGCTCGACAGCGTACGCGACCTGCCGCGGGGCTTCACCGGTAACCTGGATGTGCCCGGCAAGCCGCTGTCGACCGGGACGTGGCAGCAGTATGTCGGCCTGCTTTCTGAGCTGAAGCTGTACCGGCGCGTGCTGTCCCCCGACGAGATCAGCGCCGGCTACCAGCGTACCCGGGAGCGCTTCGCCTCCGCTGCGTTCACGGTGATCCCGGAGGACTGAGAGGCGATCGTGTGATGCACCGAGATCTCGTGCTGGGAGTGTTGCTCGCTATGGTCTGCGTGATGGATGCGTCGGCCGCCGAGCTGCTGTACAACGGCATCCAGTTGCCGGCCGAGTGGCCCCCTCGCGTCGCCAAGCTCACCCGCGATCCGCTGGCGACGCCACCGTACCTGGTGTCACCGCCCGCGGTCATCCCGATCGATGTGGGGCGCCAGTTGTTCGTGGACGACTTCCTGGTGCAGGAGACGACGCTGACGCGCACCCATCACCTCGCGGAGTACTATCCCGCCAACCCGGTGCTCAGGCCGGAGACGGCGTTGGAGCAGTCGTCGGGGGCCGGAGCCATGGTCTACAGTGACGGGGTGTGGTACGACCCGGCCGACCGGTTGTTCAAGGCGTTCTACATGGCGCCGGCCGGACTGCCGCGCTCCACCTGCCTGGCCACCAGTCGCGATGGCATCCACTGGGACAGGCCCGACCTGGGAGTGGTCGCGGGTACGAACGCGGTCATCCCGGACGAAGAGGGGCTCTACCGCGACTCCGCCACCACCTGGCTCGACCTGTTCGAGCCGGACCCGGCGCGCCGCTACAAGATGTTCCGGGTGATGGTCAGGGACTGGACGGAGAACGGGGCCAAGCGCAGCCGCAAGTGGATGAAGGTCCACTTCTCCCCCGACGGCGTGCACTGGACACTGGCCGGCGAGAGCGACGACTGTGGGGACCGCACCACCGTCTTCTACAACCCGTTCCGCCGCAGGTGGGTGTTCAGCCTACGGTCGGGGACCACGGAGACCAGCCGCTGCCGAGCCTACCATGAGTCCGCCGACGTGCTGGCGGGGATCCGCTGGGAGGCCGGGGGGCGCCACCAGTGGACGCTGTGGGTCGGCGCCGACCGGCTCGACCCGGAGCGTCATGATCTGAACCTGGAGGACCCGGTGAAGTCGTGGGACGCGGTGCCGGTGCAGCTCTACAACCTCGACTGCGCGGGCTATGAGAGTGTGCTGCTCGGGATGTTCTCCATCTGGCGAGGCCAGCCGCGCGACCGGGGCAAACCCAACGAGATCTGTGTGGGCTACAGCCGCGATGGCTTCCACTGGACGCGTCCGGACCGGCGGGCCTTCATCCCCGTTTCCGAGCACCACGGTGACTGGAACTGGACCAACGTGCAGTCGGCGGGTGGCTGCTGCCTGGTCGTGGGTGACAAGCTCCACTTCTACATGAAGGGCTCCGCGGGAGCGAAGGGCAACAAGGGCCTGGGGGTCAGTGGCACCGGTCTGGCGACGCTGCGCCGCGACGGCTTCACGTCACTGGACGCGGGGGACGTTCCCGGCACGCTCACTACTCGCCCGGTCACCTTCCGCGGCAAGTGCCTGTTTGTGAATCTGGCCGCGGCCGGGGGCGAGCTGCGAGTGGAGGTGTTGGACGGCGAGGGGAAGCCGCTCGGCCCCTTCACCCGGGAGAACTGCCGGCCGCTGAGCGTGGACAGCACACTGCAACAGGTGGCGTGGGACGGCGCCGCGGACCTCGGGCAACTGGCGGGGCAGCCGGTGCGCTTCCGCTTCCACCTGCGCCGCGGAGAGCTCTACGGGTTCTGGGTGAGCCCGGATTCGGCGGGAGCCAGTGGGGGCTTTGTGGCGGCCGGGGGGCCCGGCTTCAGCGGCCCCGCGGATACGGTCGGGCAGGCCGCCTATGAAGCGGCGAAGGCGCTGGCGCAGACCCCTGCCAGCTTGTCTGGCAGGTGAACGAGACTGAGTCAGCTAGGAGCGGCGACCTCACGTCCTTCCTTCTGGTCTGCCGTCGTCGACCCCGCGCAGAGGGGTCGACGACGGCAGACCAGAGGAGATGATGGATCATGCGGGGTCGCTGGTAGCCACTCAGTCTGTCTCACCTGCCGGACAAGCCAGCAGGGGTCGTTACGGAATGCGCCCGGCGACAGTCTCCGGACCCGAGACCACCCTGGGCCCGCGTTCTCGTTCATGCTAACGCCCATGGGGTTCGGGTGCCCCGGCCCGATCCGATGGCGCCCCCGCGGGCACGCTGTGCCCGC
>CAZIWQ010000236.1:3495-8293 GCA_964542355.1 uncultured Armatimonadia bacterium | reverse complement strand
CGCTGCGGCTTCTGCGAAGCCGCATTCGCTCCTCAGGATGACGTCGGCCCGGAGGGCCGGTTCGTGCGGACGCCGACGGGCTGGCCATAGAACAGCGGCGTCGGGACGCTCGACCTACGCGCGGCGTCAGAACCTGCAGCGCGCGAGCGCACAGATCACGCAGTAGAGGAGGAAGGCGAGGACCCCGATCCCCGCGCCCGTCGCCAGTCCGACGAGCGCACGGGTCAGTACCAGCAGGAGCCGGTTGCGGCCCTGATAGCGCGGCAGATTCCGCGCCATCAGGCCGCTGATCAGTCCCGCAATCGCCCCCGCGCAGCCGAACGCGACGCCCGAAATGAGCAGCACGGTGAGACCGTTCAGGAGCGGCAGCGTTCCGTCGCCCATTGCAGCCCTTTCCCGGACGCTGAGCCCATGCCTGTCAGGCACTTCTCAGTTGTGGGCGCGGCTTTCCGCCGCGCCCAGACTTCGTTCTGAACGACCGCCGTTGCGCGCGAGCTCCGCCGGCACGACCACAGGCGCGGCCGGAAGCCGCCCTACTGACCGTCCTCCGGACCCTCGGCGCCCGCGGTGCCCTGCTTGCTGGTGCTGTCGGCCCCCGTGTCCGTGGCCCAGATGGCCTCCGGGGGGTTCGGCAGCGCCTCCACGTACTGCTCGTACGGCAACTGCCACTCGCCCTTCTCCGCGGTGCCGGAGACCGTGCCCCGGAACACGTATACCGGCTGCAGATAGCGCTGCTCCTCGCTGGCACATTCTCCGTAGTAAGCAAGCGTGATGCTGGTGATGACGATGCGGCGGGGGGCATAGAGGGTCAAGCCACTCGTGGCGGCGTCCTGGGCCAGCTTGCGCACTGCCTGCGGCAGGGGTATCAGCGGCGACTGCCCGGCGGCGGCCCCGAGCTTGCGCTTGACGATGAGGCAGCCGGCGATCTTCCCGTCGTTGTCATAGAAGACCTTGAGCTTCTCCCCGCCACCGACAGTCGGGAGCCCGTTGACCTTGGGACGCACGGAAACCTGCATCGGGCCGGCCAGCTTCGTGGTCTGCCCGGCGCCGCCGGCGCCGGCAGTGGTCAGCACGATCGTGTCCTGCCGCGCCTGTGCCACGTAGTCATCGCCGAGGGGTGCCGCGATCTGCTGGAGGAAGCTGACGGCGCCCTGCGTCGCGCTGTCGGTAGTGAGGGGAGCCTGCCGGCCCTGCTCCGGGAGTCTGGCCCACAGGCGGTTGAGGTCGGCGGCGAAGACGCTGGCGGACTCCGGCAGGATCTCGACCACCCGCCCGCTCTGTTTGAGCTTCATCGTGCTGTCGTTCGTCCGGGCGAGTGATCCGCGTAGCCCGAAGTACTTGGCCAGGGCCGCGGCCACGCGCTGAGCAGTAGCCGTGTCGGCCGAGCAGGGATAGTACGGGAGGGTCTTGGGGAACTGCTGCCCCAGTGTGCGCAGTGTCTGCCCGTTCGGCAGTTGCACGTCGACGCGGGGTCCGCGGCCGGCACCGGTGGCTCCCGGCAAGTCACGCGGCTGCCGGCCCGCCTGCCCCGGGCTCACACCGGGGCGTCGCCCGGGTCTGGCCCCCGGTCCGCCTCCTGGTCTCACCCGCGGGCGCCCCCCCGGGCCGATCGGCCCGACCGGGCCGCCGACAGTGGGGACCGTGCCGTCCGCCAGCATCACCGGCGCCGCGGCGTCGGCCGTTGCCGTCGCCCGCCCTGCCGACGACTGGGTCCATCCGGCTCCCGCGATCAAGAACACGCCCAGCAGCACCGCGACGAAGGCTATGGTGAGGGCTTGCTTGCCCATCGCTTTCGGCTCCTTTCCCGAATGGGGAGTATGCCGCGAGCGCAGTTGGCACTCCGGCACGTGGCAACCCGCGGACTGCCGACGCGACCGACGGCGGCTGTCCGGGGCTCGTGGCCGTCAGTCGCAGTCGTGACTGTGGTACCAGAAGCTCGTCGGCGAGCTGCTGTCACTGGCCACGGAGCCGTGGTTGTGGATGTGGTCGCCGTAGGTGTTGTTCGCCCGGTAGACCCCCATCGTGGCGGAGAACGTGCCCGAGCCCTCGGTCACCTCGCTCGCATACCACCACGCCTGGACGACCGTGTAGTCATCGAACAGCTTCTCGGCGAGCTTCTCGCCGCGGGTCTTCTTGTCGTGGGCGTTGGTGTCGAACCCGCAGATGGTGTGCAGACCGTGGTAGGCGTCGTGCCACTGAACGTGATCGCCCTGCTCGAGGCAGCCGCAGGCATCCAGGACGATCCACTCCAGGTCCGTGTCATCGCCCCACTGCGCATCGCGGTAGCTGAGTGTTTGGTCGTCGTGCCTCGCGTTGAAGGCGAAGCCACCGGAGTTGCCGTGGGTGGCAACCAGGGCGATGTCACAGCGGTCGACGTAACTGCTATCGGTGCCGCCGGACGAGCCCTCCTTCCAGTGCTCCTCCCAGGCGTCGTCATTACCATTGCAGAACCTGCCGGTCCAGCCATGGCTGGTGAACTCGTCGTAGAAGCGTTCGGCGCACTCGTCGCGGTGGTAGAGGGTGTCGCAACCGGAGTTGTCGGGGAACTTGTTGATCCACTCGACGCCAACATCGATGTCCCCCGCACGAGCTACTCCCGGCAGGCAGACGAATAGGAGCGGGATGCAGCAGGCGATCAGTCCCGGCCGGACAGTTGCGGCATGGCGCATGCGATCACCTCCGAGATGGTACCGACGATCGGTGGACGAGTAGACGCCGGCATGTGGCCTCACCCCACTGAGGGCCGGATGAGGCCGTGGCTTCGTCGGCGCCTGTGATCCCTATTCGCGATAGCGACGCCAGTCCCTGCTGTGCGCGCCCGCAGCGCGCGATCCCATCGAGCTAGAGGTCGTAGTAGAGCACGTATTCGTGCGGGTGCGGCCGCAGGTTGACGGCCGCGACCTCGCCCTGCTTGAGGCCGATCCAGGCATCGAGGGTGTCCCGGGAGAAGACGTCACCTGCGAGTAGGAAGTCGTGGTCAGCCTCGAGCGCGGCGAGAGCCTCCCCCAGTGAGGTGGGGAGCTGCGCGATGCGACGCCGCTCCGCCGGATCCATCTTGGTGATGTCCTCGTCGAAGGGCCCGAAGCCGTGCGCTGTCGGGTCGATCCCGCTGCGGACGCCGTCGAGCCCGGCCATGGTCATCGCGGCCAGGCACAGGTAGGGGTTGCAGGTGGCGTCGGGCGGGCGGAACTCCACCCGGTTCTCGCGCTCGTTGACTGCGTAGGCAGGGACGCGGACGGCGGCAGTGCGGTTGGACAGACCGAAGAAGCACGAGATCGGGGCCTCATAGCCCGGCACGAGGCGGCGGTACGAGTTGGTGCTGGGGCTGCACAGGGCCAGCAGCGCCGCGGCGTGCTGCAGCAGGCCGCCGACCCAGTTCAGCGCCAGCGTGCTCAGATTGGCGTAGGGGGCCGTGGCATCCCAGAACCGCGACTTGCCCTGGTGAGTCACATACTGGTGCACGTGCATCCCATTGCCGGCCTCCCCGAACATGGGCTTGGGCATGAAGGTCGCCGTCATGCCGGCGCGGTGGGCGATGTTCCGGATCAGGTACTTCATCGTCATCACCGCATCCGACATCTGCATGAGCGGCCCCAACCCCACCTCGACCTCCACCTGCCCCGGTGCGCCGACCTCGTGGTGATGGTAGTGACCCTCAATCCCGGCGGCCTCGATGGCCAGCAGCATCGCCGAGCGCAGATCGTTGAGCTGATCGCGGGGCGCAGCCGCATGATAGCCGCCGTGCGCCGGGATCTTGTGGCCGAGGTTCGGCGACTCCGCGGCGTTGCAGTTCCACGGCGCCTCCACCGAGTCCACCTCGTAGCCGGCCGCATTCATCTCCGAGCAGTATTGCACATTGGAGAGGATGTAGAACTCCAGCTCGGGGGAGAAGATGGCGCGCCCCGGGCTGATGACACTGGCGAAGTACTCCTCGGCGCGCACGATCACCCCGCGAGGGTCACGCGAGTATGGCTCGCCGCTGATCGGCTCCACGATGTTGCCGATGAAGCTGAGGGTCTTGAACTCGCAGAACGGGTCGAGCATGCCGGTGGCGAGGTCCGGCACGACGCGCATGTCGCCGGCCTCCACCGACTTGTAGCCGGGGTAGCTGGACGTGTCGATCCCCACACCGTGGCGAAGCTTCTCGGCCGTGAGCTGGCTGGTCGGCAAGGTGACATGGTGCCACCGGCCGGGCAGGTCCACAATCTTGAGGTCCACCATCAGGACATCTTCCGCAGCAACGAAGCCGAGCACTTCCGCAGGATCCGCAAACATCATGTTCCCTCCCGTATATTGGCGTGCCGTTCCCCGTGCTCCCCCTGCCCTGTGGGACGAGGGACGACGGGGAGGCCGCCACTGTGGGTCCGGCCCAGAAGGCCGCTTCCGGCCCCCGAGGCACAGCGACCGGCTGAGTGCCCTCCAGAGCCATTCCGGCGTGGCTTCGCGGCCTCTGAACGGCTTTTCGGCCGCTCTTCTATGGCTCCCAGTCGAAGTCCTGGTCCAGTGGGTACATGGGCCTCACGAGACGGCGGTACGGTATCCGCTCCAGCACCTCGCAGGTGGCCCCCGGCGTCAGAGCGATGATCGCGCGCTCCGCCAGCGGCCGCAGGGCGTCCCACAGGTACCCCAACTTCACGACGATGAGCCCGTAGTCCAGGGGCTCCACACCGGCGGACCGCATGATGGCCGGAGACACGACGCCGCAACGTCGCTCGGTGACGAGCACGTCGACGCCGGGCAGTGCCAGCACGACAGAGCGTCCGGCGTCTTCACCGGCCCACCCAAGGATCCGGCCCCG
>CAZIWQ010000236.1:1774-3485 GCA_964542355.1 uncultured Armatimonadia bacterium | reverse complement strand
GCTTGAGCGTGCCCCGAACCTCGATGCTCGCGCTGCGGCGGGGCGCCAGTGTCCCGCCGAGGCGGGTCTGCACCGGAGAACCCCGGGGCAGACCATGGCACGCGGCCACGACCTTCGCGTCGGCAATGCCGGCGAAGAGCGCACCCTCGACCCCCCGGGCCAGCATCAGCTTGAGGAAGGCCGCATCATCGCCCGGGGCGCCGCCGGTAGTGTTGTCGCCGGAATCGCTGATGAACACCCGGCCGGCGCGTTCCTGCAGTGCCCGCTCCAGGGCCTCCTCAGGCTCGGCCGTCTCGGCCTCGAAGCGGATCTCGTGGCGCCGCCCCCAACAGAGCTTCGCCAGTCGGCGGGCCTGGTGGAGCGCGGGCTCCCGGGGCCCCGCGGGCGTGACCACCACGCTCATCCCCACGTTCGGGGCATCGACCCAGGGTTGGCCGCCGAACAGCGAGGCACACAGGATGCCCGGGCGCTGCTGTGCCTCCAGCGTCTGGGCCATCAGTGAGCGGCCCGGCTCGATGGTGGTCACCAGGGCGTCGCCCGGGGAGACCAGCGGGACCCTGACCATGACCGGCCGGGGCCGCAGGCCCTCCCGGATGCAGCGCAGCAGCAGTCTCGCCGCGTCGAGTTGCGTGTCGACCTGGTCGGTGTGCGGCGCGGTGCGGTAGCCCCGGATGACGCTTGCCTCGCGGACGAGGGTCTCCGTCAGGTTCGCATGGAAGTCCAGGGCCACGACGAGGGGGATCTCCGGGCCCAGGACCGCGCGAAGCTGCGACAGGAGCCATGCCTCGCCGCTGCCGAGACCCTCCACCTCCATCGCGCCGTGCAGATACAGCCAGACACCGTCGAGGGCGCGCTCGCGCGCCGCGGCCGCCAGCACAGGGCCGGTGAGGTCCCGGAAAGTCGCCGCCTCTACCGCACCGGAAGGCAGGGCGCCGGCGTAGACCGTGGGCACGACGGTGGCACCGGCTTCCCTCAGAATCTGGCAGACGGGAAGTCGCTCCAGCATCGCCGGGCCCCGGGCAACGTCGAAGTCGGCCCGGCCGGTGGTGAGCGGCGTCAGGGTGTTGGTCTCATGAAGCAGGACGGCGGTGAGAATGCGCATGGAAGGGCCTCAGGGAAGCGCGCGCTGGATCAGGTGATCCCGCTCATGCGGCGGTCCAGCCACCATCCACGTAGAGGATGGTGCCGGTGATGAAGTCCGAAGCGGCGGAGGCCAGGAAGACGGCGGCCCCAAACAGGTCCGGCACCCGGCCCAGCCGGCCCATCGGGATGCGCGCCTCGATGGCCTGGCGCTGCGCGGGGTCATCCACGATGTGGGCGTTCATCGCGGTGCGGATGAAGGTGGGAGCGATGGCGTTGACATAGATCCCCTGCCGGGACCATTCGCAGGCGAGGCTGCGGGTCAGCAGGTTGACGCCGCCCTTGCTGGGGGCATACGAGGAGTACCCGGGGCGCCCCTGCAGGCCGCGCACGGAGGAGAGGTTGATGATCTTGCCGCTCCCCCGGGGGAGCATCACGCGCGCCGCCGCCCGGCACCAGATGAAGGTCCCTTCCAGGTTGACGCGCAGGCCCTGACGCCATTCGTCCAGGGGGAGGTCCAGCGCGGGACCCAGGACGGCCACGCCGGCCGAGTTGACCAGGATGTCCAGGCTCCCGTGAGCGGCGACAATGCGCTCCACGGTCGCCTCGACGCCGGGCTCGTCGAGGACGT
>CAZIWQ010000236.1:0-1764 GCA_964542355.1 uncultured Armatimonadia bacterium | reverse complement strand
CGAACTGCTGCGCGATGGTCGCGGCCAGCGTGGTGAGCCGATCTTCCCGGCGGCCGATCAGGGCGACGCCGGCGCCGGCCGCCGCCAGTGCCAGACTGAGACCCTCACCAATGCCGCTGCTGGCCCCGGTGATGACCGCCACCTTGCCCTCCAGGCGGAACAGGTCGGGGACGGCGCGTGCTGCCTCGCAAAGCTCGTGCATTCGGGTACTCCTCCGATGAGGCCGATCGAGAACTCCGCCGCTACCTGTCCATCCTGTCCATCCTGTTTGCCCTGGTCGTTAGAAGAGCGGCCGAGAAGCCGTTCCGAGGCCGCGAAGCCACACCAGAATGGCTCTGGCGGGCACTCAGCCGGCCGCTACCCCTCGGGGGCCGGCCGGACGTGGCCTTTTGGGCCGGACCCCTAGTCCATGAGCAATCCGCCGTTGAGGTCCAGCGTTGCTCCGGTGATGAAGCCGGCCCGCTCGGAGGCCAGGAAGAGCACGGCGGCGGCAACCTCGGCCGGCTCTCCCGGACGACCCACCGGGATCTGCGCCGCACGCCGGGCCAACTCATCGTCTGTGAACAGCGGGGTGCGGATGAAGGCCGGCGCGACGGCATTGGCCGTGACACCCCGCGCGGCACCGGTCCGGGCCAGGGACTTGGTGAGACAGATCAGGCCCGCCTTCGAGGCCGAGTAGTGAGCACCCACCGCCAGCCCCCCGACCTTCCCCGCCATCGACGCGATGTTGACGATGCGCCCCCACCCCCGCGCCATCATCGCGGGGAGCAGAGTCTGAGAGAGCAGGAAGGCCCCCTTCAGGTTCACCTGCAGCACCCGGTCCCATTCCTCCCCGCTGATCTCGGCGAGGGTGTGGAAGGGGCAGATGCCGGCGTTGTTGACCAGGATGTCCACGGGGCCCAGCGTCCGCGTCACCTGCTCGACGGCCGCGACACAGGAGGCTTCATCCGCGACGTTCAGCGTCACAGCCAGACTGCGACTGCCCGCCTGCGCCACTTCGCCCGCGGCCACGGCGCCGGCGGCAGCGTCGATGTCGCCGATGGCGACGCTGGCGTCCTCGCCGGCGAGGGCCAGCGCTACCGCCCGGCCGATGCCCGAGGCACCGCCGGTGACCAGCGCGATCTTCCCACACACTCCGAGGTCCATCTCACTGCTCCATTAGCTGATCATCTGGCCGCCGTCGACGTAGATCGTCTGGCCGGTGAGATAGCTGGAGTCCTCGGAGGCCACCATCACTACGGCCCCGGCCACTTCTTCGGCGCGCCCGATCCGGCCGGCCGGGATCGCGGCGAAACGCTCGGCATTGGCGGGGTCCTCGAAGAACTCCCGGGCGGCTTCGACGAAGATCTCCCCGGGGGCGACCGCATTCACCTGGATGTTGTGGGGTGCTAGCTCGAGCGCCATGCTGCGGGTGAGAGACCTCAGCCCGCCCTTGGAGGCCATGTAGTGGGCACACCCGGCCTGGGCGATCTCGGTGATGTTGGTGGTGATGAGCACGATCTTGCCGCCACCGCGGCGGGCCATCTCACTGGCAGTCGCCTGGGAGAGGAAGAAGGTGCCCCTCAGGTTCGTGCCCACCACCAGGTCGAACTGCTCCTCGTCAAGCTCCAGGAAGGGGACGAAGGAGGTCGAGATGCCGGCATTGTTGACGAGGACGTCGAGGCCTCCGAGGAGGTCCACGGTGGCGGAGACGAGGGCCCTGCTCTGCGCGGGGTGCCTGATGTCGGTCGCGACGAAGTGGGCGTCGGCGCCCGCCACCCGGAG
>CAZIWQ010000235.1:0-8358 GCA_964542355.1 uncultured Armatimonadia bacterium | reverse complement strand
TGCCCGATGGATGCCGTAACGCCGAGCATGACGATCTACCCGGCGTTCCAGTGGGCCACGGAAGAGATGCGCGAGATCCGCTCCGGGACGGCCGATGCGCTCCTGTCGGCCCGCCGACACAACGACGGCATCGGCGTCCACTACTCGCAGTCCTCGCTCCACGCCTCCACGTGGGACGGCCCGTGGGGCCGGTTGGACAGCGTCTGGCAGGCGACGTTCGGGGTCCTGGAGGACATGGGGCTGCAGTATGAGTGCCGCGCGTACGAGCAGATCGAGCAGGCCGGGATCAGCCCCACCGACTACCCGGTCTTTGTGCTGCCATGCTCCCAGGCCATCTCACCGGCCGAGGCGGCGGCGATGCGCAAGTACGTGGCCGAGGGTGGCATGCTGCTCGCCGATGTGCGGCCCGGCGTGCGCGACCACCACGGCAAGCCGGTCTCCCCGGGCATGCTTGACGACCTGTTCGGGATCCAGCGCACGCCCGGCAAGGGCCAGGTGCGGGATGCGGCCGGCAAGCTCACCGCGCCCTGTGGCACCCTTGCCGCGCAGGCCGAGCTGAGTGGGCTCTCCGTCGATAGCGACGTGCGCGCGGTCGATGGTCAGGCGCTGGGGGAGGCCGGGGGCGTCCCGATCCTGATCACGAAGCGCACCGGCAAGGGCCTGGCCGTGCTGCTCAACTACGGGTTCGATACCCTGTTCCGCCAGCGGCTGAGCCCGCAAGTCCGGGCACACTGGGCGGCCCTGCAAGGCCTCCTGGCGCAGGGCGGCGTCAAGCCGGCACTGACCGTCACCGTCGCCGATGACCCGCTGCGGCGCCTGGAGACGGTGCGCTACGCCGACGGCCCGGTGGAGTACGTTGCCTTCCTCAAGGAGCGGGCGGGCAGGGCCGAGCAGACCCAGACCGCCACCATCGCCTCGGGGGTGAAGCGCCATACCTATGACATGCGGTCCGGCAAGTACCTGGGCAACCTCGCCGAGTGGAGCGCAACCTTCACCCCCGCTCGTGCCCGCCTGTATGCCCGTCTCCCCTACACGGTCGAGAGCCTCAAGGCTACTGCCCGACGTGTCACGCCCCGCACCGAAGGCCAGGAAACCGGGGCGGCCCTGACGGTGAGCCTGCAACTGGCCACCTCCGGCCAGCCGGTGGGGAGACACTGGGTCCACCTCCGGCTGCTCGGGCCGGACGGCCAGGAGCGCAAGCACTACGCGCGCAATGTCGCCACGACCGCCGGCGCCGGCACCGTGACCATCCCGCTCGCATTGAACGACCCGGCGGGCACATGGCGGGTGCTCGCCCGCGAGATCATCAGCTCCGAGACGGCGGAGACGACGGTCAAGCTCCCCTGACACCGCGTCGGAGGGGGTTCGCTCCCGGCGACGCGACTCACCCAAGGAGGCCGTGCCATGGGCGGTCCGCTAAGGTACATTGCTACGATAGCCCTCGTGCTCGCGCTGGGGGTGGCGGCCCCGGCGGCCGATCTCGCCACCGGGCGTGTCTATGAAGCCCTCCGCGTCAGCGCCCGCCCCGTGATCGACGGCAAGCTCACGGAGGCGTGCTGGCAGCAGGCCCCCAAGACGGGGCAGTTCACGCGCGTCATTCAGGGGGGCGCCCACATCCAGGACACGCTGTTCCAGGTTGCCTACGACGACACTCGCCTGTATATCGGGGTCACCTGTCCGGAGCCCCGTCCGGAGGCGATCCAGGCCCAGATCGTGGCTGACGACACCTCCGCCGTGATGGGCGATGATGCCGTCGAGGTGTTCCTACGCCCCGATCTGGCGGCAACGACCTACTACCAACTGGCGGCCAACTCGCGCGGCGTGCGCTACGACGGCGAGGGCTTCAACGCGGCCTGGAATGCCGACTGGAAGGCGGCGGCGGCCCTCGGCAAGGACGCCTGGACCCTCGAGTGCGCGATCAGCTGCGTCTCCCTCGGGCGCTACGGAGTCCCGGGTGCGAGATGGGGGTTCAACGTCTGCCGCGACCGTCAGGCAGGGGGGGAGACGGAGTGGTCGGCATGGTCGGACACGCTGGGGCAGGGGTTCCATGCCCCCGAGCGCTTCGGCACGCTCCTCTTCGGGGGCACCGAAGCGGGACTGAGCCGCGGAACGCTGATCGAGGCGGCGCGCTATGCCCAGATCAGCGTCGAGCTGGAGGGCCAGCTCAGTGAGGCCCTGGGGCTACTGCGCGGGCATGGCCTCGACAAGCTCGAGCCCGGGGAGCGCAAGCGGGTGCAGGCCGGCATCGCGGCGGCCGACCATAGCCTGGCCGACCTCCGCGCGCTGCTCGCGGGGCCGACACCGCTCGATGTCGCCGCCTGGATCCGCGTGACCAGGGCGATGCAGCAGGCCACCGAGGGAGTTGACGCCGCGGCCTGGGATGTCCGCTTTGCCACCTTGCTCGCCGACTAGCCCCCTACACACACCCCAGCGTCGCGGTGACGCTCACGTCGCGCGCGGGGTGCGTCGCGTCCAGGTTCTTGACGGTGACCCGGGCGAAGCGCGCACACGGCACGCCAGCGAACGTCTGACGACAGGGCACTCCGGGCGTGCACCCCAGCTCGCAGACCTGCTGCGGCACGGTGTCGTAGTGCCGGCCGTCGCACGACGGGTAGACGCTGAGGCGGAGGCCGGCTGTTGCCCGCGTGTCATAGCTTGCGGCGACAGTGAGCGCGAGCGAGTTGATGTGGTCGGTACCGATTGGCGGACAATCGTCGAGGACGGTAATGCCGCCCGCCGCCAGCTCGTCACAGTGCAGAACCGGCATGTCAAAGCGAAACGGTGTGGAGGTGGCCAGGACCTGGACCCCGATGTCCTCGCCCCCGCGGGAGAAGTAGCGCACCGTGTGGTACAGGTAGAACAGGGGCGCTTCGTAGAGCGCGTGGACCTCGGCGAAGGCGGACGTATCCGGACAGCGCTCGAGCGGGATGACCGGGTTGGCGGGGTGCTTGTGGAAGACCCGTCCGTCCCGGCTGTAGGCGTAGCCGATGCTCTCGAGCTTGACCCACTTGGTCCCGCCGTAGAAGGTGTGGAAGATCCCCTCGTTGTAGAGCACGCCGGCCTCGGAGTAGCCGCCATCGTCCCAGCTCCCCCAGCCGCCCGCGGCGAGTACGGGGGCGTCGACGCAGTACTCCCATGGCCCTCGCGGGTCGCCGGCGACGGCAAGCTGGAACGGGCCCTGGTCGGGTGAGTTCAGGCCGATCGGGTGCTCCGTGTACAGATAGTACTTCCCCTCCGCCCTTACCACACCGCCCACGTAGCCGAAGTGCTCGATGATGGGGTTGTGCTCGTACTTGGTCCACGGCCCCAGCGGGCTGTCAGCGGTGGCGAGACCGACACTCCAGCGGCTGTCGTCCGAGCAGCCGGAGTACCACATGGTGTAGGTGTCGGCCTGTTCGCGCAGGATGGCGGCGCAGGCGACGTGCTTGGCTTCCCAGCTCCCCGCGGGTCCGAGGTCGAGCAGCGGCGCGGCCCCGTGCTTCTCCCACGGTCCGAGGGGATGGGGGGCGGTCGCGGCCCCCAGGCGGTAGCCACGAGGCCCCCAGGCGGCGTCCGAGTTGACGCCGTGGTAGTACAGATAGTAGGTCTGGCCCACCTTCAGCACGTTGCACGCCTCGATGATTTCACCGTCCCAGGCGGCGGGGGCTCCCGGCCTGAGGATCGGGTTCGGCCCTGGCACGTGGATGAGGCGGTCGAAGACGGGACGCTCCATCTGTCATCACTCCCCGGGATGGCTTGTCGCTGTCAGCGGTGGCGCCCGGCGCCCCTACTATTCCCACTCAGTACGAGATCTCCTGCGTGCAGCCGGCCCCAACAGACCCCGAACCAGATGTCGGCGCCCTGCGCAGCGGAGACGGGGGCCACCGGGTGCTCCGGCGCCGACGGCAGGAGCTGCTCACGACCGGGCGAGATCGGCCGCACCGCCCCCGAGGCGTAGCGGCCGGCTGAGTGCCCTCCAGAGCCGTTCTGGCGTGGCTTCGCGGCCTCAGAACGGCTTTTCGGCCGCTCTTCTAGCGCTGTGTCAGGCTCTGCCTGATTGCCTCCCGTCATCGACCGCGGTAGAATGGCGTCATGAGTGGGTCGTCCGGTTCCGTTAGGAGGCGCGCGTGTCCCTGGATTGCCGTCATCTCGCCGAGGCCGTGATGCAGGCGCTCGACATCGGCATCATCACCTGCGACGCCGCGGGGCGAGTGGTGTCCATGAATGCCGCCGCGGGCGAGCTGCTTGGCACGCCCCCCGAGGCGGGGGCCGCGTGTGGCGAGTTGCTGGCATCTGCGCTCGCCTCCGACGTCTCGTGGTGGCCCGTGGCCCTGTCGGCTGCCATGCGGGGTGGCGCCTCTCGTCACGAGGGCACAGCGGCACGCCCGGGCGGCGCGGAAGCCCCCCTCGAGCTGTGCGTGAAGCCCCTCCGCGAGAACGAGGCCGTGGCGGGTGTCCTGCTCACGGTCGCGCCGGCAGCACCTTGGCCACAACCCGCGCGGCAGGAGTACGGAGCCTCCCCGGCAATGCTCGCGGGTCTGTTCCGGGCAGCCGTCGAGACCACCAACGACCTCGTGTACGCAGTGGACCCCGACCTCCGAGTCGTGTACGCCAATCCGGCGGCCAGAGCGCTATGTGAACGGTCAGGGCACTCGCCCGATGCAGTGGGCAAGCTCGTCTGCGAGGCGTACCCCTGGGTCCCCACGCAGGTGGCTGACGAGTACCGCCAGGCCTTTGCCACGGGCAGGACCGTGGCCGCCGACCGGAGCTTCGTGCACGAGGGGCAGACCGTGACGGCCCGAAGTTGGAAGGTGCCAGTATGGGAGCAGGGGCGCGTTGCCCTCGTCGTGACCGTGGCCAAGGACCTCACCCCCGTTCGCCGTGTCGAGACCGCGTTGCGCGAGAGCGAGGAGCTGCTCCGCACTGTCTTCGAGGCCGCGGGCAGTGGCATCGCCCTCGTCGACCCCACCGGCAGGACCGTCGAGTGCAACCCGGCGATGGGTAGACTCCTGGGGTACACACCGGACGAGATCTGCGCGATCCCCCTCGGCGAGCTGATCCACCCGCACGATGTCCCTGAGTACCGCCGGATGATGCGCGAGTTCGCGGCCGGAGTGTCCGAGCGGGAACAGACCCCGCGGCGCTATATCCGCAAGGACGGACAGGTGCTGTGGGGGATCATCACGGTGACGCCGGTGCGCGACGGTGCCGGCGCGCTGCGGTTCATCGTCGGGATCCTGGAGGATGTCACCGAGCGGCGGCGGATCGAGGAGAGCCTGCGCGAGAAGACGGAACTCCTGGCGGCGGTGCAGAACGCCTCGCCACTGCCGATCACGGTCGTCGCGCGCGACGGCACCATCCTCGCGTGGAACCCCGCCGCCGAGCGGCTGTTCGGGTGGCCGGCGGAAGAGGTGCTCGGACGCTTCAACCCGTCGGTGCCGCCCGACGAGCTCGCGGCGTTCGCCGATATGCGCCAGCGTGTGTTCACCGGGGAGGCGATCTCCGGGCTCACCGTCACGCGGCTGCGCAGGGATGGCTCGAGTGTGCCGACGAGCCTGTTCGTCGCCCCGGTGCACGATGCCGGGGGGCAGGTCAGTGCCATCATGACGATCCAGCAGGACATCAGCGCCGAGCTGGAGGCCCGGGCGGCGCTGCAGGAAAGCGAGCAGACCGCCTGGGCGCTGCTCAACGCCACCAATGACGTGGCGACGCTGATAGCGCCCGACCTGACGCTGCTCGCCGCGAATGAGGCGGCCGCCCGGGTCCTGGGACGGACCATCGGCGCGCTCACAGGAACCAATCTGCTCGACTATCTCCCGGCCCGGGTCGCCGATGAGGTGCGCGCGCGTGTGGCGGAAGCCCTCAGCACGGGGCAGCCGATGCGCTATGAGGACGCGTGGAATGACCGCACCCTCACTCACACGATCTACCCGGTACTCGACGCGGGCGGACACATCACCCGGCTTGCCGCGTTCGTGCAGGATATCACCGACCGCCGCCGGGCGGAGGACTCCCAGCGACTGGCGGCAGTCGGGCAGCTCGCGGCCGGGGTCGCCCACGAGTTCAACAACATCCTCGCCAGCATGATGCTGCGCGCGGAGCGGGCGGCACTGGTCGGCAATAGCCTCGAGCAGTATGCGAAGCTGGCTGAGCTGGTGCTGCGACAGGGAGGGCGCGGCGCGGAGATCACCCGGGCGCTTACCGCCTTCGCCAGCCCCCGCGAGCCTCGGCGCGAGCCCCTCCTGATCGAGCACCCCATCGAGGCGGCGCTGGCCGTGGCGGCGCGTCAGATCGAGAGCAGCGCCGTCGTTGTCGAGCGCAACTACTGCGCCGGTGACTGCTGTGTGCTGGCGGATGCCTCCCAGCTCGAGCAAGTCTTCCTGAACATCATCATCAACGCGTGTCAGGCAATGCCTGGCGGCGGCCGCCTCGGGATTGCGACCGAGTATGCTGCCCCGGCGGGGGAGACGGGGGGCATCGTCGTGCGGGTCACGGACACCGGGGAAGGGATTGCCCCCGAGCACCTGCCCCACATCTTCGAGCCGTTCTTCACAACCAAGGGTCGCCTGGGCGAGAGCGATGTGCCGGGAACCGGGCTCGGCCTGTCCGTCTCCCGCGGGATCATCGCCGCCCACGGCGGCACCATCACCGCGCGTAGCCAGGTCGGGGTCGGGACCACCCTCGAGCTGACCTTCGTCGCCCATGGCCCGGACGCGGCCGGGACGCTGGTCGAGCCGCCGCCACTGCGTGCCGCCGCGGGGGATCACGTCACGACGATCTTGCTGGCTGAGGACGACGACGACCTCAGCAGCATGATGGCTGACAGCCTCGCCGCCGAGGGATACCGCGTCACCACTGCTGCCAGCGTCGGCGAGGCGCTGCGGGCGCTGGGCGGCACACCGTTCGATCTGGTGATCACGGACCTGACGATGCCCGGGGGCGGTGGCGGGCGGGAGATCCTCGATGCGGCGCGCGCACTACCGCGCCCCCCGCCCGTGGTGGTGACCACCGGCCGCGTCGAGGGGGACGTCCCCGACGGCCTGCGGCAGGCCGGTGCCGCCAAGTGCCTATTCAAGCCGTTCCCACTCCCCGCGCTGTTTCAGGCCGTCGCTGACGCGCTCCGCAGCGCCGGGCAGTCGTGACGCCGCGGTCTCCCCGCTTCCCCGCTCCTGCCCGCGTCACCGAGGTCTGGGTGTGTGCCGTGGGGAATGGTCCGGCGGGGGCCGCACTGCCCGCCGATGCCGGCAAGCAGGTGTCGGGGCGCCGGGGCGGAATTGCATCGACGATAGGCTGGCACACCGGCGGCGGGCAACAGCCGCCGCTGTGCCGATCACACCGCGAGGTGAGGTTCCATGGCAACAACCGTGGGCTGTGCGGTCGTCGGCCTGGGGATGATGGGAGAGCGGCACGCGCGCATCTGGGCCGAGCTGCCCCAGACCAGGCTCGTCTCGGTGTATGACATCGTCCCGGCGCGGACACAGGAGCTGGCGGGACGCTTCGGCTGTCTGGACTGCGCCGAGCTGGAGCAGATCCTGGGCGATCCCACCGTGCAGATCGTGAGCGTGTGCACGGATGACCAGTCCCATCTGGCGCCCTGCCTCGCCGCAGCCCAGGCCGGCAAGCATGTCCTCGTCGAGAAGCCACTGGCCACCACCGCCGCCGAGGCCGATGCGATCATCGACGCCTGCGAGCGGGCCAAAGTCAAGCTGATGGTCGGCCACGTGGTGCGGTTCGACCCCCGCTATGCAGTCGGCCGGCAGGCCGTCGCGGAGGGGGAGGTGGGGGAGATCATCCAGGTCTATGCCCGGCGCAACAACATCGTCGCCTCCGGCCGGCGGATCGGGCCACGCACCTCGGTCGCGTTCTTCCTCGGGGTGCACGACATCGACCTCATGCGCTGGTTCGCGGGCTCCGCCGTGGTCCGCGTGTATGCGGAGAGTGCTACGAAGCTGTTTGCCGACATCCCGACCGAGGACACCATCTTCACCCTCATGAAGTTCGCCAACGGGGCCGTCGGCTGCCTCGAGACGTGCTGGGCCGTCCCGGAGGGCGTCCCCAACACCCTCGATGCGCGCCTGGAGGTTGTCGGCACCGAGGGGCGCGTCGCCGTGCGCGTTGGCGGGGAGTCGTGCGACGTGGCCGGACCGACCCGCTCCCGGCAGCCGGATACCGCCTACGGGCCGGTCATGCTGGACCTGCAATATGGCGCGCTGCGCACGCAGCTTGAGCACTTCCTCGACTGCGTACTCAGCGACAAGCAGCCGGCCGTGAGCAACGCCGATGCCCGCGCCGCCGTCGTCGTTGCCGAAGCGATCCACCAGTCGCTGGCGAGCGGGCAGCCCGTTGCCCTGAGCCGAGCGTAGGGGGCCCGCGATGACG
>CAZIWQ010000234.1:0-8362 GCA_964542355.1 uncultured Armatimonadia bacterium | reverse complement strand
CGACCGGGACGGTCGGCCTACGCGAGTGCGGCTCGTCCCTCGCCGCAGTCCCTCGCAGTCCGGCCCCTCCGAACGACGCCCGGCCAGAGTACGGTTGTACTACTAGCGGTAGAAGTACTCCAGCGGGTAGACGCGCAGGACGACCTCTTCTCCCCTCATCTCCGCTCCGCTGTCCTCCATCCGCGGCCAGGTCCGGGGCCACTCACCCAAGACTGTGCCGGGCGGGCATTCGGGCTTCGCCACCGGCCACATCCGGCCGTAGCGGAGGCAGACGACGTCGCCGGCAATGTCCACGTTGGGTTGGGTGAACGTGACGAAGCCGTCGGGCAGTTGCCCCTGCGCCGCCCGCCCCACGACGCGCCGAGCGATCGGGAACTCGGGGGCAATCTGCGCGACGTCTGCCATGCCCTCCTGCAGCTCCAGCGTCGTGAAGCCTTCCCACGTCAGGCCGCTGTCCCGGGAGATGGCGGCGGAGAGGCGCCCGCGCTGAAAGCCGCGCCGGATCTCCTCCGCGGAGACCTGGTTCCAGACGCAGAGCAGATCCCCGGTCTGCGGGATGCGGACGAGCTGTGGCGTCGTCTGGGAGGCCGCCAACTCGGTCGGCAGCACACTGAGCCAGGTCACCCCCTGGTCGTGGCTGTAGCTCTGGAGCAAACGCCCGGTCTTGGAGCGCATGATCATCAGGAGCCGCCCGTCGCCCGTCTCCGCAACATTGGGCTCGTAGACGTCGATGATGCCTCCCTCGCCGTTGGGGACGCCTCGCTCATCGAACCAGCCAAATACCCCGCCGGTGCACGGGGCCCAGGTGAGCCCTTCGTCGTCAGAGTGGTAGACGAGATTGATGCCCATCTCCACCCCGCGGTGCCCTTCGTTGAACAAGACCCGCCCCCGCCACATCCCCCAGCCGTACTGCGTGTATGGCAGCGTGTCGGATGCCCCTTCGTGGAGCCCCTCGTCGGGCCGGCCCGCGTTGAGCCCCTCCCAGTAGCCGGCGAGCAGGAGGCGGCCGCTGGACAACTGGGTCATGGAGTGCAGATACGGATGGAAGTCCGGGTAGGTGTCGATCGCCACCGGCTCCGACCAGGACTGGCCATTGTCGGGCGAGGAGGCGAAGCAGACAGCGCTTTTCCCGAGCCGGGTGTCGCCATAGGCTGCCAGCTTGCCGGAGCTCAGGCGGATCATCCCCCAGATCCCCATCCGGCAACTCAGCGGCTGCGGCGGCCCCCAGGTCTGCCCGGCATCGGGCGAGAGGCGGCACTCCGAGACAGAGGCATCTCCTCGCTCGAGCCCCGCGTGGTTGGCATACGCGAACATCAGCGTGTCGTCTGGCAGGGCAACAATGCCGCCACACACAGTCCGGGGCACGATCGGGTGCTCGCAGACGCCGTCGGGCAGCGGTCGGAGGGGAGGACGGGTGGCGGCCTGAGCTTGCATGGTTCACTCCTCGGTTATGGCCTCTGGCAGTGGGCATCTCGTTGTGCCCACAGGCGTCACTGGAAATCCGCCGGCTTGTCTGGCCCGAAGACCGGACACTCCCTCATCGCGGTCTTCATCGTCCCTGGGTGCCGGGCAACCCGGCATGACGAATCCTTACGGTGTGGCGGTTGTGCCTGTGGGCAGGGCGACGTAGCCGTCCTCTCCTGGCTGTGGGACCCTCCATGAGACGACTGCGGTCTCTCTGAACCCGCCGGCACGCTTGTCCCAGATCGAGCCGATCATCCCCCGACACGGGTAGCCCTGTCGTCTCGCCTCGGCGACGACCTGCGCCCAGCCGCGCACGTTGCGCAGGTTGTCCCAGGGCATGACCGAGGTCTCAAACCCGAGCCTGGTCCAGTACGCGACGGCTTCCCGGCCGTAGGTCGCCGGCCAGTTGGCCTCGTACCCCCAGATGTTGATGAGGGCATCCCCGGGCAGCTCCGGCCCGGCGGCCTTGACGTAGTCGCCGACGTTGCCGGCCCACTGGAGAATGCGCGCCCCGGGGTTGCCCCGCTTGACCGCGGCGTCCTGGGAACGAACATCCTCCGCCAACAGGTCGATCGGCTTCCGGCCTGACTTGATGACGCGGCTGTCACCCTGCAGTTGAGCCTCCGCCGGGCGGAACTCGTGCAGACAGGAGGACGTGTTGATGTATGGGAACGGGAACTCGCGGGTGAGACCGCTCAGGAAGGCGCCCATCAGTTCGTGTACCTGTGGCTCCAGTGGCACGTAGGCGACGTGGCTGGGGGCGTGCACGTAGTCGTAACTGGCGAGGACGGTGCCACCGTCCGGGATCGCGGACCCGGGCAGGCGGGCGACTGCGAAGGCTTTGGGGGCGGGGGCATTGTAGGGGTAAGCCATGTCGCCGGTGAGTACCTGGTAGTCCTCCCCGAGCTTGTAGCGGGTCTTGCCGTCCGGGCTGGCGAGGACCACATCGGTCAGTTGGGTGCGCACCACGTACCTGTGGGCGAGGGCCGCGGGCTCGGCGCCATGGAGGATGAGCTGCTCCTCCTTGACCCAGATGCCGGCGGCAAGATTGGGGTTCTGTTTCTGCACATAGTACCCGCCCTGGAGTGACAAGAAGTACGGGATCACCCGCAAGTTCAGGCGTTGGCACTTGTCGACGAGGGCGTGCAGGTCCTGTCTCTCCCGGGGGGTGACCGGATATCCGGTGCTTACCATGAGGGTGTTCATCTTCCAGCGCGCGGCCTGCTCGGCATCCCCGTAGAGGATCCCTCGCATTGGCATGTCCGGGTAGTCGGTGACCTCGCAGGCCAGGAAGACGGGCGTCCCGTCCCGATCCTCAAGCAGTTGCAGCAAGGTCATCAGCCCATAGAAGGCGCCGGCCTCCTCCCCCGCACGGACTGTGATCCCCTCAGGGCCGATCGCAAGCGCATACGCTTCGTTGCCGTGCCCCTTGACTGCATGTTCGGCGCCGATCAGGATCCGCAGCGGGGCCTGCTCTGCGTCCGTCTTCGCGACCACGATTCCGTGAGCCTGGCAGTCCCGGCTCAGCAGGTCCAGGCCGCCCGCCAGCACCTGACCGACCGGCCCCCGGACCCGAACGTCCAGTCGCGTGGGGACACGGAAGCTCTGTGACGCGGGAAGCCAGCGAACCTCCTGCAGGGGGGGTGTCACCGCGGGGTGAGTGACCGCGACGTTGTCGAGCCGGAGGGTCCCCTCACCGGCGACGGACACGCGGACCCGTAGCCCGGGCGACACGCTCGGCAATGACACCTGCAAGCGCTGCCATTTCGGGTGGCTGTCCGCGACCTCTGCCTGCCGCAAGACCTGGCCGGAGACAGCGTCCTCGAGGCTGAAGCGGACCGTGCCCGTGAGCTTGCTGTTGTCATAGTCGACGCGGGCCTGCAGGTTCGCGTCGGGGGGCACAGTGACATCCTGCGACACGCCCGTGGCCGCTCCCGCGGCAGGGGTGAGGACCGCGACCGCTCGGCCCAGCCGGTCGCGCTCCTCGACGAGCGTCGAGGCCAGCAGGTTGGCGTAGTCGAAGTCGATGCTGTGGCTGTGCGTGGGATCCCACAGCCATCCCTTCGCTTCCCCCTGGAAGTCGTCCCCCACGAACATATCGAGCGAGAGCGTGTACTCGCGGTTCGGCTCCACGGGGATGTCCTGCCAGACAAGCGTCATGGGGACGGCCTCGTGCTCGTGCGTGATGCGCAGGCTGCGGGTGCCATCGGCCGCGCGGCCGGGGTCGGAGAAGACGGTGGTGTTCGCGGCTCCATAGTTCCAGCCGGCAGGGCCCCCCCGGGCATCCAGCTCCTCGAAGCTGGGGTTGCGCAAGTGCACCGACGGGCTCACAATCAGGTTATCGATCCACACCGACCCCGCCGCTCCCATGGGTACCTCGAAGAAGACGCCGACCTTGTCGTAGGGACCGCTCCGGAACTTGCAGCTCAGCCGCCGCCACACACCACTGACCGTCTCCGCCCGCGCCTGCCCGGATACGCTCCAGTGGGGGAAGCCATCAGTAGCGATCTCCTCGAACCCACCGTTCTTGACGAGATTGTCCTGACCCACGGCATACCCTCCGTCCTGCAACGCTGCCAGACAGATCAAGAGAAGACCACACCTGACTCCCCTGCCCAGCGGGACTGTGTTCCTCGCAAGCGCTGGTGCCCGTCGGAGTGCCATCACCGTTGGTTCTCGCCCCTCCTCGCGGCGGCCGCAGCCGCCGTGGTGACATCAGTCGTCGCTTCCTCGCCCTATGCCGGCTTCCCTCCCGGCTGGCGACAGGTCCGGCACTGGCTCGCGGCGAATTCTCCCCTCTATGCTCCTGCGTACGTTCACTGCGATCATGATCGGGTGGTCTCTTGCCATGGTAGTCTGGCCTGCGACTCAGCCGCTTGCCGACATTGACCCGGCGGTGTACGGGCCGGCGCTGCCGGAGGTCGGGCGTCTCGGCTTCGGGCCGTGCATGGACGCAGCGCTCGCCGGCGACCGGCTGTATGTCATCGGTCCACGGCGGCTGGGGATCTACCGCGTGGCGGACCCCCGGCAGCCGGTGCTGCTCGGCACGCTCGAGGACCTCGGCAACAACCGCCAGATCGTCGTGCGGGGGACGCTGGCGTACATCACCGCGCGCGAGGACGGCCTATATATCATCGACGTCGCGGAGGCGGCGGCGCCGCGACTGGTGTGCCACTACAACACCATCGAGCTCGCCACGGGGCTCGACGTGGACGGGCCGCTGTGCTATGTGACCTGCCGCAACTATGGCGTCGAGCTGGTGGACGTGCGCGACCCGCGGGCGCCGCGACATGTTAGCACGGTGCGCACGGGCGAGGCGCAGTCGTGCGTGGCGCGCGATGGCGTGCTCTACGCGGGGGTGTGGGCGACGCGCGAGGTCGTGGTCTGCGATGTCAGCGACCCGCGGCACCCGACAATCCTGAGCCGGGCGCCGCTGGGCGGCTATGGCGACGGCCTGTGCCTGCGCGGGAGCTACTGTTTCGCCGCGACCGGCCACCATGCGCCCGGTGCGCGCGAGGAAGAGGATCCGGGCTACGGCCTCGGCCACGGGCTGGAGGTGCTGGATGTCACGGACCCCCGGGCGCCACAGGCGCTCGCGCGCGTGCAACTGCCGCGCGCCTACCGTCTCGGCAACGACATGTGGGACGCGCAGATCGCCGGCGACCAGGTGTACGTTGCCGACACGTACAACGGGCTCTTCGTGGTGGAGGTGAAGGATCCGGCGCAGCCGCGCGTGGTGGGGCATCACCGGCTGCCGCGGGTGGCGAGCAAGGGCGACGTGTCGCCGGTCGGGGGCTTCGCGATCGGCCAGGGGGTGCTGTACCTGGCGGGGGTCTTCAGCGACCTGCATGTGGTGGCGGCGCCGGAGGCGCGGCCGGTCACGCCGGAGGCCAGCACGCCGCCGGCCATTTTGCCGGCGACGCCGCCGCAGCGCGCCGGCTGGCGGGTCTATGAGACGGAGGGGCAGGTCTACGCCGCCAGCGGCCGTGACGACTATGCCTTCGTCGCCTGCGGGGCCGCGGGGCTGCACCAGGTCCGCCTCTGGCCGGAACTGCAGCGGCTCGCCGTCCATCCCACCGAGGGCTTCTGCGTCGACGTGAAGCAGCGGGGGGAGGTGCTGTTCGTGGCGGAGGGGCGCGGGGGGATGTCCACCTGGCGGATCGGCGCCGGCGGCGTCCTCGCGCCGCTGGGGCGTTTCCGCGTCCCCGGCAAGTCGCTCAAGCAGGTCGTGGCGCCCCCGGACACACCGTACGTGCTGGTCGACGTCGGCGCGGCGACGCTGCTCGTGCTGGATGCCTCCGACCCGGCGACGCCGCGCGAGGTCTTCCGCGACGAGCGACTCGGGCTGTTCTATGGCTACAACATCACCGAGGGGTTGTTCGAGGGGCGCTACGCGGCGGCGATGTGGCACAAGACCGGCATCTACTGGTTCGATCTCACCGGCGGCGAGCGACCAGCATACTCCGGCGACAACCTCCCGGGGCCGATGAACGCGGCGAACGGCCTGGCGGTGCTGCCGGGGGGCACGGAGGGGCTGCTGACGGAGCCGACGGGCGCCTATACGATTGTGCGGCGCGGGGAGACGCGGCCGCCGCGCGAGCTGCCGCAGGTGCGCGTATCGGGGGTGAGGCTCAGCGGCAAGCCCGTGATCAGCGGCAACACGCTCTACCTGTGCGACCGCGTGCAGGGCAAGGTGACGATCGCGGATATCGCGGACGTGCTCCAGCCCCAGGTGCTGGAGCACTTCACCCTCGCCGGCAACCCCTGCCTGATGAGCGAGCAGCGGGGCTGCGCCCTGCTGCCGGCCGGCTACGACGGGTTGTGGGTGCGCTCAGTTGCGGGCAAGTGAGCTTCTCGGTGTGTATTGTGCAGACCGTGACTCGGAGGGCGGGCCCCAGCCGCGATGGAGGCGACCGCCGTACGCGCACCAGTCGCCACGCACCGTGCCGGGCGCAGCGCCGCGATACCGGAGGTGCTCTCTCATGCGATGCACCGTGCTCGCCGTGCCTCTCGTCCTGCTGCTGGTTACGCCCGCACCGGCTCAGCCGTACCAACCCACGCCCCACACCCTCCTGCTCGACCATCTCGATGAGGCGTTCACCCCTGACGGCAAGCTGATGACGAAGCCGCAGGTCGCTACGCCGGCCGGAGGGCTGACCGGCGGAAGACCGATGGCGGGCCTGAAGTTCGTGCCCGGCAAGTTTGGCAACGCCCTCGAATTCCACGGGCTGACGAAGATGGACTACCCCGCCGCCGGCAACCTCAACCTCAGTGCCGGGGCGCTGGAGTTCTGGGTGGCCCTCAACTTCGATGCAGCGACGGTGAAGAAGAACCCCGGAGTGCTCAGCAATCAGCTCTTCGCCACTGTCTTCGGGCCGGGGCGGTCCCACGTGCGGATCTACTCGACCCTCGGCCAGACCTGTCTCGGGGTGTGGGATAAGAGCCGCCAGCTCATCCTGTACGGTGGCACCGCGGGCGACTGGAAGCAGGGGGAGTGGCACCACATCGGGCTGCGCTGGGGGCGGCAACTGCAGTTCTGGGTCGACGGCAAGCAGGTCTTCCAGCGTGACTGGTTCGGGCTCTTCGGCCCCATTGACGCGCACCCGGACGACCTGCGCCTCAGCTTCGGCAGCCACATCGGCTACAGCACCGTCGAGAGCGAGTTCAAACTGGATGAGGTACGCATCCTGGGGCCCGGAGGGGAGCAAGTGCCGGACTACCCGGTGATGGTCGTGCCACGGCTGAAGGCGCCGACGATTGACGGCACCCTCGAGGAGGCGGAATGGGCGGACGCGGTTCGGACGAGCGGCTTCGTCGGGCTCAATGACGACGCGCTCGTCGAGGATCAGACGACGATCTACTGCGGCTGGGATGAGACCGCCCTGTACGTCGCGGCGGACTGCACCGACCCGCGGAACCGCCCGCTCGTGGCGCAGTTGGGGCAGCGCGATGCGGCCGTGTACATGGAAGACGCGGTGGACATCATCCTGCAGCCGGGGCCGGAGCCGTATCCCTACTACCAGCTTGTCAGCAACGCCGCCGGCACCGTCTTCGACTGCAGCGTCGACCGCCGCCAGGTCACGAAGGTAGACAGCACGTTCAACCCCAACTGGACCGTTGCCACGAGCCGCGCCACCGGCCGCTGGACGCTCGAGGCCCGCATCCCCTTCGCCGAGCTCAAGCGCCCTACGCCCCGGGACGGCGAGCGCTGGCGCGTGAACTTCTGCCGTGACGCCGATGCCGCCGCACGCCTGTCGTCATGGGCCTATACCGCCGGCAACTTCCACCGCATGGAGAACTTCGGCGAGCTCATCTTCGGCGGCAGCGACCGCGCGGTGCGGCTCGGACCGCTCGGCGACTGGGCAGTCGGCAAGCTTAAGGCGCGCTTTGCCCTCGCCGGACCGACCATTACGCCGGTCGTGACCTTCCAGGCCACCCTGATCGGCGGCGACGCCAAGCCAATCGTCGAGATGAGCGAGCGCTTCGCCGACTATCGCGCGCTCGACATCACCGCCCCGACGCTGGTGTCGGGCCTGTACCACCTCACGATCCGCGCCCGCGTCGGTGACAGGGAGATGTACTACCACCGCCTGCCCTTCCGCGTCATGAAACCCTATGACATCCGCGTCGAGAACTACCCCTACGAGGGCAAGCTGTGGATCATCGCCAACATCGCCGGCCTGCCGGAGGCGAGGGGCGTGACCGCGAAGACGCGCTTGCTGCAGGGCGACAAGGCCGTCGGCGAGTGCCAGACCGACCAGTTCGCGGGTGGTCTGGGGCGGGCCGCCATCGCCAGCGACACCCTCCCCCCGGGGCACGAACATCGTGACTGCGGAGATGCTCGGACCGGACGGCAAGCCCAACGCCACCCCCCCGCCCGACTGGGAGCAGTACGCCC
>CAZIWQ010000233.1:7478-8363 GCA_964542355.1 uncultured Armatimonadia bacterium | reverse complement strand
GACCAAGCCACGCAGTGGCACTTGCCGTCAGTACTCCGTCCCGATCCCGACCCCGTAGGCGAACACACGGTTCCGCCACGAGCCAGCCACGTCGCCGTTTAGTTCCATGCTCATGCCGACGTGGGGCGAGATATACACCCCACCACACACGTACCGGGTCAAGGTGATGTCGTTCGCCAGGCACACTGGCGACGGCCAGGCGAGCGCGGTCTCGCTCTTGAGAGAGCATCCGTGGCTCAGGTCCTGCTCCCAACAGCAAGTCAGGTCGCCATAGTAGTACCCCGGGGAGGCGATAAGGCCCGCGCCATGCGAGGTCGAGATCTTCCAGTGACCGAAGTCCCTGGACAGGGTGAGACCACACTCCACCGTGTCCGATGAGTCCGGTACATGGGGGCAGGTGTAGAGCGTGAGGCCCGGTTCGACGGTCAGGTCCCCCCACTTGCGCGTCCACCAGAGGTAGTAGTCTATCTCGTTGATCTTGCCCCTCTGTGGTTCCCTGGTCAGGGGACAACTGGCGAAGGCGTACAAGTTGACGTCATCCATCGTGGCCCAGAAGGAGGGCTGCAGGACAGGGCCCTGGCTGTATGTTTGGCCGCGGTAGACATAGCGGGAGTTCCAGTCAAGCTGGAACCCGCCCGTGATCCGCGGCTTGGCGGCACCGGATGCAGGTCGATCCGCCCTGGCGGGCGCCGCCGGCGCCGTATCTCTTGCCGGTGTCGTCGGTGATGCCACCGGGCACCCCGCGACTGGCGCGGCGACCGGAGTTGGGGCTGTCGGTTCCGAGCAGACGCCGACGCCACGGAACCAACTGAGACCGATGAGCGCGAGGCCCAGCGCCGCTGCTCGGGGCACCCCAGAAGTCGGGCCCTGCCACGACACGCTTCC
>CAZIWQ010000233.1:0-7459 GCA_964542355.1 uncultured Armatimonadia bacterium | reverse complement strand
GAAGTCCATCCGTTGACCTCCCGCCATCGTTCTCGGGCACGCTTGCCCAGGGGTCCGGCCGGCCCCCGAGGTGTGACGACCGGCTGAGTGCCCTCCAGAGCCCTTCCGGTCCGCCTTCGCGGCCTCGGAACGGCTCTGCGGCCGCTCCTCTAGGCGTCCTCGTGCTCGACTGTCTCGGTAAGGCCCGTGGTCCTCCCCAGAATGGACTGCTCGATGGCTTCGCGCAACCGGGGAGCCTTGCCCAGGACATTCAGGAAATGATCTCGCTGCAGCGTCAGGAAGACGCAGGTCGTCAGGGCCTGAATCGTGGCGGTGCGGGGGACGTTCCTGACGAGGGCGATCTCACCAAAGTGGTCGCCGTCCCCCAGCACGCCGAGACGCCTTTGCTCCCCAGCCGGCGTCGTCTTCAGGACGGCCACCCTTCCCCGAACAATGATGTAGAACTTATCGCCGGGATCCCCTTCCTCGATGAGCACGCGGTCTGCAGCCACCTGTTCGGTCACGAACAGCCGGGCGATCTCCTCGAGGAGGGCCTCGTCCACCTGCTCCAGGATTGGTATGGCTCTCAGCCGCGCTGTGCTGACCTCGGCCCGCCCCCCGTCTTCGCTGAGCACAAACCCGGTCTGCTTCTGCCACAGCCGGGCATACAGCCCCCCGAGCGCCAGGAGTTCCTCGTGATGCCCATGCTCGACCACCCGCCCTTTGTCGAGCACGAAGATCTGGTCCATGTTAACCACCGGCGCCAGGCGGTGGGTGACGCTCAGGAGTGTGCGGCCTTTGGCCAGTTCCGCCAGCGTCTTGTTGATCGAGGCCTCCGTCGCGGGATCCAGGGCCGAGGTCGCCTCATCGAGGACCAGGATGGCGGGATTACGCAGGATCGCCCGCGCAATGGCGACCCGCTGCCGCTGCCCTCCGGAGAGCTTCCCCCCGCGCTCCCCCACGAGCGTGTCGAAGCCGTTGGGCAGCATTTCCAGAAAGTCGTCAACACCCGCCAGGTGGGCGGCTCGCTCGATCTCCTCCTCGGTAGCGTCAGGCCTGCCGAGACGGATGTTCTCGCGGATCGAGGTGTTGAACAGAAAACTCTCCTGGAAGACGATGCCGAGCTGCTCTCTCAAGGAGTCCTGAGTGACCGACCGCAAGTCGTGCCCATCGATGCTGACGCTCCCCGCGGTGGGATCATAGAAACGCATGACCAGGTTGAGGATCGTGCTCTTCCCGCACCCACTCGAACCCACAAGCGCGGCGGAGTGGCCATGGGGAACGGCGAGCGAAGCCTCGGCCAGATTGACCGTTTCGCCGGTGTAGCTGAAGGTCACATCCTTGAAAGTGATCTCGCGCGCGATCGGGGGCAGAGGCGCGGCGTCGGGGCTGTCCACGACCGTCAGCGGTTCATCCAGGATCTCCTGCACGCGCTGCATCCCGGCGGCACCTTGCGCCAGGTAGGGGGCCGCTGACGTCAGCCCTCCCACGCAGGAACTCACGGTCAGGAACAGTCCGTTGAAGGAAACCAGGGTGCCAACGGACATGCTCCCCACGCTGACAAAGTAGGCGCCAACACACACGATCACGAGGTTGAAGACCAGTATGCCGGTGCTCGGCACGACCTCCATGAGGTAGCTGATGGTATTGGCCTTCACGCTCACCCGACGCAGTTCGTGCGACTGCCGTGTGTACTCGTCGAGCACCAACCCGCGCAAGCCAAACCCCTTCACGACGGCCTGCGCGACGAGATTCTCCTGTAGCGTTGTCGCCAGCCGGGATTGCTCCTCCTTCATCTCGTAGTTGGCGCGTGCGGTCCCCTTCGCGAAGGCGAGCGACTCCAGGTAGCTGAGAAGCAGCCCCACGACCGCAAGGACGGCCAGCCGGACCTCGAGGGTGAATAGGAAGCCAACGCTCAACAGCAACCCGAAGAATGACGTCACCACGGTTGGCAGCGCATAGGTGATGGCCATCTCAACCGGGGACAGGTCCGTGGAGAAGCGCGACATCAGGTCCCCCACCTGGCTGCGGTGGTAGAACCCCATGGGCAGTCGCTGCAACTGGTTGAACATCGCCAGGCGCAGGTCATTGAGGATGACGGCGCTGAAGCGAGCGTAGAGGACATACTGCCCGAGGGTAGCCAGCGCGTAGAGCAGGCCCGCCCCGAGCAACACACCGATGATGATGACCAGCAGGCGGTGGTTGTGAGGGATCAGGGCGTCGTCAACGAGGTACTTGAGGCTCAGCGGTTGGAACGTCTCGAAGGCGATGCAGAAACCCATCGTGATAGCCAGGATGATCATCTGCGAACGGTACTTCCACATGAGGCTGAGCAGGATGCGCAGGAACGCGCCAATGGTCATGTCCTCACACCTCGAGTTCCGGGGACACCATACTTAACTCTTGACGCTGTCCCGCCCTCCGTACTACCCTCCGCCCATGGCTCGCCTCGCTCGTGTCGTCGTTCCCGGCTAGCCCGACCACATGGCCCAGCGCGGCAGTCGCCGCCACTAGATCTTCTTCCTCTTCTCCGCTGACGACCACGGCGCCTGCCTCGCTCTCATGGCACAGTGGTGCACGGAGTCGCCATGCCGGGCTATCCGGCACCCAGGAACGATGGAGATCGCGGGGTTGGCAACGACTGCGAGCGATCGGCGAGGCTCACCGCCGCCACACGCGACGCATCAGCTCCCGTGAGAACCGGCGGGGCCACCGGATACCCGTGGAGTAGCGCGGCGGCGCATCTGGCAGGGCGCGACGACAGGCTGGTGGTGACGGAGCCGCTGCTCCGACTGGAGCCTGACTGGGGGGCGTTTCTTGCCCGGGGTCTGTCCGAGGAACGGGCGCCGGCCCGTGCACTCCCATGAGCGCACGGGCCTGCCGGCGGGCAGCGGAGGGTTCGTGACAGTGCTGGAGAGGGTCACCGAACGCGTCCTGCGCCAAGGGAAGCCTGGCCCGAGGCGAGCGGCGAATAGTTGAGTATGGTGTCCCCGGAACCAGTACCGCCCCAGGAGGTCATCTGATGGCAGCCATGCGTGACGTCGGGTGGGTATGGGAGGGGCAGCCGGCGTACCGGGACTTCCCGCCCTCGATCTATGGGCTGGGGGAAGGGTGCGAGCACTTCGGCCTCTCGCAGGCCTACTATCTGTACCACGGCAACAAGGCAACATCCCTGCAGAAGCTGGCCGGGCTGCGGCGCGTGCTGTGCGACATCTCGCAGTGGCGCTATGAGAAGCTCGAGATGCCGGACGGGCGCATCGGCTGGGGCGTGGGCCATGACAAGAGCCTGGAGACGGTGCTCGAACAGGCGGCCGCGGTCAGCCGGCTGTCGCGGCAGTTCCCCAACGTCGCGGGGGCGCTGTTCGATGACTTCATCGGAGCCGTAGACAGCGGCGGGTATTCCTACGCCGACTGCGTGAGCATCCGCGACACCCTCAAGGCCGACAACCCGAACCTGAAGCTCTACACCACCACCTACACCCACGAGGTGACCGCCGGCCGCTGGGAGCGGTACGTGCCGCTGGTAGACGGCGTCTTCCTGTGGGTCTGGGAGTCCGAGAACCTCTTCCACCTCGACGAGTACGTCCCGCAGTGCCGCGACCTCGTCGGCGACAAGCCGGTGATCCTTGGCTGCTACCTGCGGGACTACCCGGCCGACCGCCCGGTGCCGATGGACCGCCTGCGCTGCCAGTGGGAGCGCATTCCGGGGTACCTGGAGCAGGGGCTGGTGAACGGCTACTGCATCCTGGGCGCCTACCTCATTGACCACCAAGCCGAACAGGCCGAGTGGGTGCGAGACTTCATCGCTGCGAACTAGGTCGCAACGAGCGGCTCCGTCTCTGCAACCGGCGAGTAGGAGGAAGATGCCATGGCAGATCGAACGTTCATCTTTGGCTCAGCCTACCAGCGGGGGCTGACCCCGGCGCGGGCCGACTGGGACCGCGACATGGCCAACATGCGCGCGGCGGGCTTCAACACAATCCGCGCGATGCTGGTGTGGGGGACAGTCGAGCCCAGGCCAGGGGAGCTGGATACCGGCTACTTCGACCAGCTCCTCGACACCGCCACCCGGCACGAACTCGGGGTGGGGCTGCTCTTCCACCTGCACGGTTGCCCCGAGTGGGTGACCCGGGCCTACCCGCAGTACTGGTACGTGGACATCCACGGCCGGCCCTTTGAGCCCTCGCCACGGTCCAACACGCCCTCCGGCGGCTGGCCGGGGCTGTGCCCGGACCACCCCGAAGTACAGGAACTGGAGGCCCGGTTCATCGAGCGCGTGGTGACCTATGTCGGCGACCACCCGGGTCTGGCCTTCTGGGAGCCGATCAACGAACCCCACATGTGGACCAACTATGCCGAGACTCCGCCGGGGACGTTCTGCTACTGCCCGGCCACCCGCGCCCGCTTCCGTGAGTGGCTGCAGGAGCGCTATGGCGATCTGGACACCCTCGGCGAAGCGTGGGGGCGGTGCTTCGGGGAATGGGACCAGGTGCGCCCGCCGACGTGGAAATTCGGCTTCAGCGACTGGGTGGACTGGCGCACCTTCACCGCCGAGAACATCGCTGCGCTCGTGGCGCGCCGCACGGCAGTCATCCAGCGCCATTCCAAGGCCCCGGTGATGGCCCATGCCTGGGGTGGGGGCTGTGTAACCTGCTCGGAACTGGGGGCCATGGCCTTCGATGACTGGAAGAACGCCGCCCCGGTACAGATGTGGGGCTACAGCGCCTTCCCCTGGCGCATCTCGCAGACGGCGATGATCGGGCTGGGCACGGACGCCACCCGCTGCGCCGCCCGGGGCAAGGAGTTCTGGCAGTCGGAGCTGGGCGCGGTGGACTATTCCGGGGGCTTCGAGCGCACCGGGCGCAGCCGCCCGGAACTGCAGTCCCTGTACTGCTGGGAGTCCCTGCGCCATGGCAGCCAGGGGTTGCTCTTCTGGCAGTACCGCAAGGAAGCCCACGGCTCGGAGATGGGGGCCTATGGCCTGACGGACTACGGCGGCAACCCCACGGAACTGCTGACCGCGGTCGCGCAGGTGGGCAAGGTCCTCAACGACCACGCCGACCTCTGCCACGCCGCCACCGTCTACCCCGCGGAAGTGGCACTGCTGTTCAGCTATCGCAGCTACATGGCCGATTGGTCCCAGTACCGCAACAACAAGCTGAGCGTGGACTGCCTGAGCGGCTACTACCGCATCTTCTGGGAAGCCAACCTCCCGGTGGACGTGCTGCATGAGGAGTTCCTCGACCTGGACGAGCTGGCCCGCTACCGGATGATCGTGCTGCCCAACCCGGCGGCGCTGGCGCAGGGCGCGCCAGAGACGCTGGCGGAGTACGTCCGGCGTGGCGGCACGGTTCTCTCCGATCCCTACCTGTGCTTCTTCAACGCCGACCTGTCGCTGGCCCGGGAGATGCCCGGCCGAGGCCTGGCCGCGATTTTCGGCTGTCAGGAGGGCGACGTCAGCACTATCCGCGGTCAGGTCGTGCGTGTGCAGATGGGGGCGCAGCAACTCGAGATCGCCGGCAGCCACTTCCGCGCCTGGTGGCAGCCGTCACTCGGGGCCGAAGTCCTCGCCACCTACGAGGATGGCCGGGCGGCAGTCGTGAGCCACGCCTACGGCGAGGGCCGGGCAGTCATCTCGGGTCTGAACTTGGGCCTGGCCTGTTCCACCCGGCAGGGCCTGGGAGATGACGTCAGACGCGAGGGGGGCGGGAACGAAGGGGCCGACGCCGCGGCGGTGGTGCGGCAACTGGCCGCCGAGGCCGGTGTTACGGCGCCGGTGCAGACGCCCCCGGGATGCGTCGCCAGCCTACTAGTCACGCCCGACCAGGGCGCGGTGCTCATCACCCTGAACCTGCGCGATGAAGCCGTCCGGGCCGACCTGACGATCCCGGCCTGCTCGGCCCGGACCGCCCAAGACCTGATCGCCGACCAGCCCGTGGCGGTGGCGGAAGACGGCAGACTCAGCCTGAGCTTCCAGCCCTACGAGAGCCATGTGCTGTGGCTGAAAGCGTAGGCGAGACCTCACCAGACGGGTGAGCCGAAGCACACCATGGGCAGTGCCTTCTGACTGACCACAAAGGAGCCTACTGATACGAACCCAACTCACACCGACGTTTTCGTTGCCGGTCAGGACGGCGTTCACACCTACCGTATCCCGGCCTTCATCGTTGCGCCTGCCGGCGCGCTGCTCGTCTTCTGCGAAGCCCGCAAAGAGAGCCTGAACGACGCGAGTCCCACGGACATGGTGCTCAAGCGCAGCCTCGACGGCGGCGTCTCCTGGCTGCCGACGCAGACGCTTGTCAGCGGCCAGGGTGCTGAGGCGATCATGAACCCGGTCGCGGTAGCGGACCAGAGCACCGGTGAGGTCCTGCTGCTGTGCTGCCGCACCGACCGCGCGGCCCGGGGTGGACACCATGACCTGCTGCTCCTGCGCAGCGGCGACAGCGGTGCGACGTGGTCCGCGGCCGAGGACCTGAACGACCGCATCGCCGGCCATGACGACACCTTCGCACCCGGGCCAGGGTGTGGGATCCAGATGCGGTCAGGCCGCATCATCATGCCCGGGTACACCGGCGAGGGGGATGGCGGCGCGGAGACGGGCTTTTGCTCCCGTGCGCTGTACAGCGACGACCATGGCCGGAGTTGGCGGCTGGGGCAGCCGGTGTCCGAGCACACCGACGAATGCCAGGCCGTGGAGCTGACCGATAATCGCCTGCTGCTGCACATGCGGCAGGCCGCGGGCCAGTGCTGTCGGGCGGTGGCGCGCAGCGAGGACGAGGGCGAGTCTTGGGGCGAGGTGAGCTTCGACCGCGCGCTCAACGAATGCCCCTGCCAGGCCAGCCTCATCCGGTACAGCGATTTCGCGGCCGGGGAGCGCAGCCGCATCCTCTTCGCCAACCCCGACAACGTCGGCGAGAAGTACGGAGTGGAGCGGACGAAGATGACAGTGCGCATCAGCTATGACGAAGCCGATTCCTGGCCGGTGAAGAAGCTGATCCATGCGGGTCCCTCGTCGTATTTGGGGCTGGTTCGCCTGTCCGATGGCGACGTGGGGCTGGTCTTCGAGGGCGGGGAAGTCCATCGCCGCGAGTGGATCCGCTTCGTGCGCCTGCCGCTACCGTGGCTGGAGGAGGGCCAGACCGGCTGAAGTCCCGACCGGCGGAGGCACCGGGAAGGAGATGCGGCGATGAGTGGGGTGTGCACCTGGACCGCGCTACTGCTGGGACACTGGGCGATGTCTGCCCGGGCTGCGCCTGTGGCCCTGGTGCGTGGCGGCGGACGAATGCGGAGAAGGCGTCGAGGCTGACGAGGGCGGCGCGATAGAAGGTCACGCGGTCGGCGTGGGCGGGCGCGGTGAGATCGAGCATCCCAAGGCCGTCGGCGGCCTCGCGCCGGAGGTCGCCGATCCCGCGCCCGAGCACATCCGCATAGGCGAGGACGTTGTGGCCGGTGCGGCTGTGCCAGCCGCGGGCGGCGCCGA
>CAZIWQ010000232.1:3724-8377 GCA_964542355.1 uncultured Armatimonadia bacterium | reverse complement strand
GGCACGCGAGCACAGTGGCGGTGGCGTCTTCCATGGCACCATACTACTACACGTCACCGGTGCTCGCACAGCAGGGAGACCTGTTCCTGTGGCGAAGCAGGGGTGTGAGACTCCCGACAGTGGGGTATGGGGCATCACGCTCTGCAGACCACGTGCGGCGACCCCGGCGCCACGTACCACAGCCATCCCGCCGACAGAGACCGGGCCGGAAGCGATCTCTCCGGCCGGCCCCCCGGTCACGCCGTGCCGTAGAGGGCGGTGGCAACACGGGCGCGCAGGTCGCAGAAGCCTGCCAGCAGCCGGGCCTCCTCAGGCGGCAGATCGCGGCTCGGGGTTGGCGGCCCCTCGCGGACGGTGCGGTCGGGCCTGAACACGCCGGCTGCGCCATGCCCCAGCACCGCGACCTGCCGGTGACGCTCGACTTCCTCCTGGCATGCCGCGAGCCAGTCAGCCACCTCCTGCTGGCACGCCGTTGCGGGAGAGGCACTGCGCATGGCCTCCTCGGCAGCGCGCATCCGCCGCGCGGACGCGTCGATCTCACGCTCGCACAGCGCGCACAGGTCGGCGACGCGCTCGCGCAGCTCGCGCTCGGGTCGTCCCGCCTCCACGCTGAGCCACGCCGCCCAGGACAGAGCTGACCTCAGGTCGGCCATCGCTGCGTCGAGGCGCGCCAGCGAGTCGGGCTCCGGCAAAAGAGGTACGCCCAGCCGCGCGGCGTCCTCGGCAGTGGGCCGGCAGTCGGTCCACTCCTCGGCGACCTCAGAGCCTGTGCAACTCCCGGGTGGATCCAGTACGTCAACCTCGAAGCCGAACCCGGGGACAAGCCCCGCCGCCGAGCAGAACAAGACGCGCAGGTGCGCCCACTCGGTGCGCAGCTCGTTCACGACCGCGGCCAGCAGCCGCGCGCACTCCGCGTCCGCCTCTGCGAAGTGGCTGCAGCGCACCGCGACGAGCACATCGGTGTGGCACAGGCCCTGTGCGTCAGGGAGGGGCTCGACGGCCACCGAGAGCTGGCATGGCACGATGATGGCACTCGCGAAGGCCTCGACCGCACCGTGGATGGCGTCCCGGTCTTCCGCGATCCGGGTCGACTCCCACACCTCCGCGACCAGCCCGGCCTCGTCGAGGTCGGCCAGCTCCTCACACAGCGCGGCGGCGCCTCCGTGCGCGATCGGCGCGGCAGCGCCGTCGCTCGGGAGGGCGTTGACGAGCTCCGCGATCCGCTGCACCCGCCGGCCGGCGGGCAGCAGCGCCTGCAGGCGGTCGGCCAGTCGACGAACGTGCCGGAGCAGATGGCCCACGCCTGGCTCGGCCGGACCGCACTGCTCCTCGGTCCGGTCGGCGACCCACCTCAGCGCCGACTGCAGTGCCCGCAGCAGCGCCTGGCACTCCGTCGCTGTCGCGCGGTCGCGGCCGATGTCGCCACCGACCAGAGCGCACACGAGGCAAGCGAAGGTGTGCAGGGCCAGCCGCTCTTCCCGGGCGAAGCCCGCCGGCTCGTCGCGGCAGACGCCTGCCGCCGCCAGTCGCGGCACCGCCGCCTCCTGGCGGGAGAGCGCCTTCCCCGCATTGACGCATGCCAGGTAGCACTCGTCGGGGTCGTCGCGTTCGAGCCCCCGCACCACGCAGCGGAGAGCGCTGACGAGCGCGTCGAAATGCATGACCAACTCCTCGCCCTGCGCGCTATGCGAGCGGTCGCCGCTCGCCCGATCGACCGGGACATGGGGGGGCGGCAGCGGGAGTCTTAGCGCCAGGCGCTCCACCAGACGTGCGGTATCCACCAGTCTGCCGTCGAGGTGGCGTGAGGCGACAGATGCCCCATAGGGCCTGAGCGTGGGCTCGGTGAGCAGCCACTGCGACGCCAGTTGCGCCAAGTCGATCGCGGCACGCCGGGGCGGACCCAGAACCGCCGCGAACGGCGCCCAGGACCTCGCGCGGTAGCGACCCAGGAAGATGCGACACCAGGTCGTGTTGCGGTGCACGTCACCCGCCGCGTGGGCCGCCCGGCGCGTGAACTGCTCGTACCCGGCCCTGCAGTCACAGCGTGCCCCCGGCGCCGGGCGGTTGTCCGGGGTCGTCACATGGATGCACTCGGCCGTGGGGATGGCGCGGAGCAGCAACTGGCCCAAGGCCCAACTGATGGCCGCCGGCTCCGTACACCGGGGTGTGATGCGCGGCCCCGACGGGGGACACTGTGCGCAGCCACACCACTGTAGCCACCATTCATCCGGCGCAGCCCCGGGTTCCAGGGACACTACCCGACAGTCCTCGGCGAGCAGCCGTGTCGTCAGGCGGGCGTCACCCCCGCTTGCCGCGTAGAGGTCTGCCGCGAGGTCGGCGTCGATGCCCCGCAGGGCCGCCATCAGCGCCGCGCTCTCCGGTACGCTCGCACTGTGCAGCCGCGCGAGCAGCGCCTCACGACCGACTGCCCGGGCCAGCCGCTCGGCCGTCTCCGGACACGCATAGGCAACCCAGTCCAGCACGGCGCTCAGCGTCGTTGCCGCGACGTCCCGGAGCCGTTCGCCGAGTGCCTGCGCGTTGCGGTCGTGCACGAGGCGGTACAGGTGAGTGTCGCAACGGTCCCGTCCCGGCGGCGCATCCCTCGTGTCGAGATCCTCGTCGAAGTCGAGATCCTCGTCGAAGTCGAGGTCCTCATCGAAGTCGAGATCCTCGTCGAAGTCGAGATCCTCATCGAGGTCGAGGTCCTCACCGAGGTCGAGGTCCTCACCGAGGTCGAGGTCCTCGTCGAAGTCGAGCTCCTCGTCAGAGTCGGGGTCCTCGTCAGAGTCGGGCTCCTCGTCAGAGTCGGGCTCCTCGTCAGGCGCCGGCTCGGCATCGAGCCTGCCCGGCACGCTGCCACAGGGCAAGCCCTCCAGGGCGAGGGACACAAGCTCCGAGGTGGTTGCCGCAGGGAAGAACACCCCGTAGCTGCACAGGTCGGCATAGCGGCGTTCATCTACCCGGAAGAGCGTCTCAAACAGGTTGGGCAGCTCGCGCAGATCAGTGCTTGGCAGGTCGATGCGGCGCCACAGCGCCTCCAGGAGCGGCGCAGCCTCGATCCGCTGATCGGCCAGGGCGGCCCCCACCAGTGGCGTCAGCTCAGGGACGGGCAGGGCGGCCAGGCACTGGGCGAGGGTCTCCGCGAGGGGCACGCAGTCGGCGACGACTTCGCAGATAACCTCGGACCAGAGCCGGTGCCGCCCGACGAAGCGTCCGTCCGCGCGTTGCCGTACCATGTTCTCGCCCGTCAGGATCTCGAGGCACGCGGCCACGTCGCCCCGGGCCTCGCCCAACAGGGCCTCCAGGACCTGCGAGGAGGCCGCGCCGCCGTAGGCGTCCAGAGCGGCGATGTACCGCAGCACGTTGTCCAGGCTCGCCGCCAGCGCGGGGTGGTTCACACCGAGAACAGGGAACTCGGCGCGGACGGCGTCCTCGAGGCAGGCATCGTTGAGAAGGCAGTGCTGGTAGTCCATCATCACCTGGATGCCGACGCGTTCGTTGGCGTCGTCGTACGCGTCATCCCAGTCCACCTGCGATGCCGGCGCGTCGGCGTCCGCCAGGCGTTGCGCCAGACGCACGGCGGTGTACTCATCAAGCGACAGGTAGACCGCCCCGCACGACACACTCCTGAGCCCGCTGGCATCGAGCCAGTCGTCCTCCCCGCTGGTGGCGAGGACGTAGACGAAGGGGATGGCCCCGAGCAGCTCCAGGAGATGCGCGATGTAGGGCTTGTCGCTGTCGAAGAGATCATCGATCAGCACCAGGAGAGGGACCCGATCGGAAGGCTCGAGCGACCTCACCCGGGCGGAAATCGCCTCGGCCTGGGCGTTCGTGCCGACGCCCAGCACCTGCCACGCGCGGAAGTAGTCCCTGTGCGCCACGGCCCAGCGGTACATCAAGGTGGTGCTGCCCTGGCCGACGTCACCTCTGATCACGCACAGGTTGTGGTCGCAGAAGGTTCTGGTGATGTCGTCACAGGCCTCTTGACGCACGACGTCCTGGTCGGCGAGGACGTGGCGCAGTTCGCCCCGCACGCCACTGGGGTAGGTCGGGTCCGGCTCCCACTGTGCCTCAAGGTCGAGCCGGACGATAGGCACCGGCGGGCCGGCCACGGGGCCTGACCGGTCGGGGCCGTCGTCACCGCCGGAGGATGGCCGGGAGGCCCGGTGGTCGGAGGCGAGCCACAGCTCCAGGCCCTCGAGCGCGGCGAGCCCGCTCACGCTGACCCGCGAACCGGCGTCGAGCGCCGCCACCATCTCGCGGGCATCTGCCGGTTCCTGGGAGCCGCAGCCCCGGAGGCTCCCCGTGCTGGCCGGGAGCTGCCAGTAGAGCTCGATGGTGTCCAGCTCCCGCTCCTCGGGGACCAGGTCCGGGTCGGGCTCCTCAGCGTCCAGTGGGGGCCGACCCGTCAGCGGCGGAGCCGTCGCGACGAGCAGATCCGTAGCCCAGGCCTCGCCCGTCAGGGCGGCGAGTGCTTCGGCGGCCCGGCGACACCGGGAGGATGATGCCAGTCGAGACAAGGGCTGCTTGACCAGCACGTCCCTCCCGAGTGCGAGAGCGCAAGCCGGGCGTGTCGTGAGCCCAGAGATGCTCGCCGCGGCCGCCGTCGCCCGGCCGGCGGGGGCCCCCGCGATCCCGGCGGCGAAGGCCGCG
>CAZIWQ010000232.1:0-3714 GCA_964542355.1 uncultured Armatimonadia bacterium | reverse complement strand
GGGGTGCTCATTCCCGTGCGCGCTTTCGTCCTCGCCGCCCACGTCGCCACGGCGAGCCACATCTCGTCTGTAGCGGCGGGACCAAGCTGCCGCAGGGCAGTCGTCAGCTCCGGAAGCTCCCGCGTCGCCGCGACCGATGACACAAGACCCTCGACGGCCGTCTGTGCGGCAATGGCCGCGGCGGCAGCCTCCCCGCGGCGCTCCTGGAGGTGCTCCTTCTGCTGTCGCGTCTTCCTGTGTTTGCCCATGGTCTCTCTGGCTCCGGTGTGTGTGTGCGAGGCGGGTGGGCCTCGTTGGGAGGCGAAGCGCCGGCAACTGCCGCCGCACGCAGCGGCATAGCGTCCATCGCGCGCCGGTATCGATACTGCTACCTAACGCTTGGGCGTGGGGTGTCAGCCCGTCGCGTGGGACGGGGCCCCGCGCGAGGCCCCGTCCCGCTTTGCCGGACACCTCGTAGCTATGCCAAGGAGGCGGCGTTGCCGCGAGTATCCTACTACAGACGCCTGCCGCACGACCAGCAGGTACGGCGGTGTCGACGGCGAATCATGGGGGAGACGTCCAATAGGGACACGGAGGACATGATCATGCCGAAGCCTTTCTCTGAGATCCGCGAGCAGTTGGAGCGGCAGTATGTGGACGTCCGGTTCGACCCGGCGTCCGGCCTCTCCCGGGAGGAGCTCGCCGCGGAGCTGGCGCGCCATCGCACCGAGAACCCGGATGAGCCCCGGATCATGACCCGCGCCTGGCTGTTCCACCTGCTCTGCTCGAAGGCCCGCATTGCCGTCGAGCCGGACGACTACTTCGCCGACAAGCTCGAGCACCACGACCTCCTGGTCGCCCTCCGCGAGGAATGGCGGGCGCAGGAGGATCGGCAGGAGTTCGGGTCCGATCCGCCGGCCATCGCCGGCGCGTGGACCGCGCACCTCGATGTCGGCCATACCTGCCCCGGCTGGGAGAGCCTCCTCAAGCACGGGCTCGTCGGGCTGCGCGATCGCGCCGCCGCCCGCGCCGGCGTCTTCTATCAGGCTGTGGCGATGGTCTACGAAGGCGCCATCGTGCTGGTCAAGCGGTTCGCCGCCGCGCTGCCCGACTCGGCGGCGCTGGCCGCCCTGGCGGAGGGGCCACCGCAGAGCTTCCATGAAGCGCTCCAACTCGCCTACCTCCAGCATGAGCTGCAGGAGATGGAGAACGGCTACTCGGTCCGCTCGATGGGCCGGTTCGATCGGCTCTACCACCGCTTCTACGCGGCCGACCTGGCGGCGGGACGCCTCACCCGCGACCAGGCCAAGGAGCTGCTGAGGTTCTTCTGGATCAAGTTCTACGCCAAGAACCGGGGCAAGCTCTTCGGCAAGCCGTTCCTCTTCGGGCCCGAGGTCAACGAGCTGTCCTACCTCGCGTTCGAGGTCTACCGGGAGCTGCAGATCGTTGACCCCAAGCTCCACGTGCGACTGGGGGAGCGCACGCCGCAGGACTTCCTCGAGCAAGTCGTCGGCTGCATCCAGGCCGGCTGCACCGGCATCGTGACGGTCAATGACACCGCGCAGGTGGCGATGCTGTGCGCCAACGGCAAGGCCCCGGAGGACGCCGCCGACTATATCCTCATCGGCTGCTACGAGCCGGCGGTGATGGGCAAGGAGCTGAACTGCTCCGGGGCGTGTTCGGTGAACCTGGCACGAGCGGTCGAGCTGGTGCTTGCCACCGGCGACTTCGCCTCGTTCGATGAGCTGATGGCAGCGTACCTCGGCGTCCTCGATGCGCAGATCACTCGCGCCATCGACCGGGTGCGGCGCGAGGAGCGCCTGTGGCCACAGATCAGCCCCTCCCCCCTGCTCTCCGGCACGATGGATTCATGCCTCGAGCAGGGACGCGATGTCTCACAGGGCGGCGCGCAGTATAACACCAGTGGCTGCCTCAGCGCCGGCCTCGCCAACGCAACGGACTCGCTGGCGGTCATCAGGCAACTCGTCTATGAGGAGCGCCGCTGCACGCTCGCCGAGCTGCGGGCCGCACTCGCGGCCAACTGGGAGGGCTATGACGAGTTGCACCTCACCGCGCAGTACCGCGTCCCCAAGTGGGGGAACAACGACGCGCGGGTGGATGACATCGCCGTCACGATCACCGACTTCCTCGGGACGCGGATCAACCACGAGCCCAACGCCCGTGGTGGCGTCTTCCAGGCCGCGCTGTACGCTATCATCAACACCGCGCGGGACTACGGCCGCCACACCGGGGCGCTGCCGGACGGACGGCTGGCGGGGGAGCCGCTGACCATGAACACCGGCGCCACGGCCGGCATGGACAAGAACGGGGCCACTTCCCTGATCAACTCGGTCACGAAGATCGACCTCGCCCAGTTCCCCAATGGCACGGTGCTCGACATCATGCTGCACCCGAGTGTCGTCCGGGGCGCGGAGGGGATCCAGACGATCTGCTCGATGATCCGGAGCCATTTCGCGCCGGGCGGGATGGCCATCCAGTTCAACATCTTCGACGCCGCTGAGCTGCGCGAGGCGCAGCGGAACCCGGCGAAGTACGCCAACCTCCAGGTCCGGGTCTGCGGCTGGAATGTGCGGTTCGTCGACCTCTCGCCCGAGGAGCAGGAGATCTACATCACCAAGGCGGAGGTCGCTTGATGAAGGGCTGCGTGCTCGACATCAAGCGCATGTCCGTCCACGACGGCCCCGGTATCCGGACGACCATCTTCCTCAAAGGTTGCACGCTGCGGTGCCGTTGGTGCCACAACCCCGAGAGCGTGTCGCCGGAGCCCGAGATCGGCTTCTGGCGGGCGAAGTGCATCGGCTGCGGGAAGTGTGCGCAGGTCTGCCCGACCGGGGCGCATACGTTCTCGGATGGCACGCATCTTCTCAACCATGGGCTGTGCACGGCCTGTGGGAAGTGCATTGGCGCCTGTCTCCCCGAAGCCCTGGAGTACTACGGGAGGCAGATGACCCCTGACGAGGCGGCGGCGGCGGTGCTGGAGGACCGGACCTTCTACCACACGTCAGGTGGTGGCTGCACCCTCTCCGGCGGGGAGCCGCTCCGGCAGGCCGCATTCTGCGCCGAGATCTTCCAACTCCTGCAGAGCCAGTTCATCGACTGTGTCATCGACACCTCCGGTGCAGTGGACTGGGAGAGCTTCGAGACCGTCCTGCCCGTCACCAACATGTTCCTCTACGACGTCAAGCATACCGACGACCAGATCCATCGTGAGCATACCGGAAGTCCGGCCGGCAGGATTCTCGGCAACCTCCGGCGCCTGTCGCGATATGGTGTCCCGCTTGAGATCCGCATCCCGCTGATCCCCGGCTTCAATGCAGATGAGACGAGCATCGCCGGCATTGGTGAGCTGCTGAGTGGGCTGGAGAACATCGTGGGGGTGCGGCTGTTGCCGTACCACCTGGCGCGACGGAAGTATGAGACGGTGGGCCGACCGGACACGATGCCGGATGTCCCGCCACCGGACGCCGCCGCAGTCGCCGCCGCCGCGGCCATCCTCCGCCGCGCGGGGCTGACCGTGGTGGGGTGATGGCTGCCGTCGTTGCGTTCCGTCGTTGCGTGGGGCAGGCTTTCAGCCTGCCCCCTCCCGTCGTTCTGTCGAATCCCCAAGGCCCGTCAAGGCCGTTGTCATTGGCCGCCTGCCGGCGTTGGCGTGCGCCGAACCGGCCTCACCCCCCGGCCCCCTCTCCGTCCCGGAGAGGGGGTGTCAGTAGGTGG
>CAZIWQ010000231.1:0-8379 GCA_964542355.1 uncultured Armatimonadia bacterium | reverse complement strand
CTCCGCGGCGGCCCGCAGGGCCGATCCTGACGCCTATGGGCAGGAGGGGTGGGAAGCAGACGGGCCTCGCCATGGTGGCGAGGCCCGGGGGAGACCAGCATCCGAGTGGGCGGGCGGCGGGAAGTCGTAGCGCCCGACACAGCCCGGGAGCCCCGGCCGAGAAGGCCACTTCCGGCCGGGTCCCTGGTGGTGAAACGGCTGTGAATGACCTCTGCGGGCCTCTGAGCGTACCGTCGCGGCCTCAGAACGACTATCCGGCCGCTGTGCTAGAGGCTGAACCGCAGCTTCTGGTAGATGCCCTGATGGGCCATCCACTTGGCGTGACCGTCGTAGAACGCGAAGTTGCTACCCTCGTTGTGCCGCGACGAGATGACGTCCCCCCATGCCCCATTGACCGCGGAGTAGAAGGTCGGGAACGCCTCGGATTCGTTGTCGTGGGCTCGCACGTCGGTGATCATGCCCGTCTCGGCCGGGAGCGTAATGGTCGCGAGGTTGGGGCCGGCGGTCGCGGGGGCGTCGCCGAGACAGCTCGCGTTGCGGTTGATCCCGTAGCTGATCCTCCAGACGCCGCTCCAGGGGGTGGCGATGCTCTGCGACGGGCAGACGATGATGTTCCAGTTCTTGGTGTAGGGCTGGACGAGCTCAAACCAGTTGTAGCCGCTGCCGCTCATCCCGGTAGTGTAGGGCAGCGACCGCTCGTCATAGTCCTGCGCATACATCAGGTTCCCCAGCGCTAGTTGCTTGACATTGCTCAGGCACGACGCCTGGCGGGACTTCTCTCTCGCGCGGGCGAACACGGGGAACAAGATGGCTGCGAGGATGGCGATGATGGCGATCACGACGAGAAGCTCGATCAGGGTGAAGCCGGCTCGTCTCATATTGCTCGCTCCCTTCAGATTGCCTGGCAGCCCCTGGCAGGGCCTGCCGGGTGTTGGCACGTCAGACCGCTCAACTGCGCCACGGAGGCCGCTCGGCCTCGTGGCAGACCGGGACGCCCACACGGCGCCGGCTCCGGGAGTGGGTACGGCCGGTCATGCGCTCCCGGAGCCGTGCGCCGCGTCAGCTCACTACTGCGGCGCGAACTTCTGGATCCGATGGTTCGCCGCATCCGCGACGAAGACGTTCCCCGCGGTGTCCACGGCGATGCCGTAGGGCTCATCGAACTGCCCGTTGCCGGCCCCCGGAGAACCCCACTGGGTGATGAAGGCCCCCGTGCCATTGAACTTCTGGACGCGGTTGTTGCGCCAGTCGGTGACGAAGACATACCCGGACGAGTCGACGGCGATGCCGTAGGGCTCGTCGAACTGCCCGTCACCCGTGCCCTGCGTTCCCCACGCGGTGATGAACGCACCGGTGCTGGTGAACTTCTGCACCCGGTTGTTGAGGCCGTCGGTGACGTAGACGTTGCCGGTGCTATCGACGGCGATGCCGTAGGGGTAGCTGAACTGGCCGTTGCCGGCGCCCTCCGAGCCCCACTTGGTGACGAACGCGCCGGTGTTAGAGAACTTCTGGATCCGGCTGTTGAGCGAGTCGACGACGTAGATGTTCCCGGCGGTGTCGCTGGCGACGCACACACCGTAGGGGTCGCTGAGCTGGCCGTCCAGGTTACCGGGCGCCCCCCACTGGGTGAGGTAGGCCCCGAGGTTGGTGAACTTCTGGATGCGGGCATTGCCCTGGTCGGCGGCGTAGACGTTCCCCGCGGAATCTACTGCGACACCGATGGGGGAGAGGAACTCGCCGTTGCCGCTGCCGTTACTGCCCCACTTGGTGAGGTAGGTGCCGGTGTTGGTGAACTTCTGGATGCGGTCATTCATCGAGTCCGCCACGTAGACGTTGCCGCCGGCGTCCACGGCGACGCCGTTGGGGAAGTCGAAGGTGCCATTCGCCTGCCCCCATGAGCCCCACTTGGTGACGTACTGGTAGTTGGTGCTGGGGCCGCCGATGACGGTCACGGCGACCTCGTCGGTCGCCTGGCCCTCCGCACCCTCCACGGTCAGTCGGTAGGTAACGGTGGCGACGGGGGTGAGGGTGACCGTTCCGTTGAGCGTCGTGGCGCCGAAGTTGGACGACACGATGGTGGTCGCGTTGGTGCTGGCCCATGTCAGGGTGACGGTCTGGCCGGCATTGACGGTGGTCCGGTTGGCGGTGAGAGTGACTGTCGGCGCGTTGGGGTTGCCGCTGGGCAGGACGGTCACCGTCACATCGTCACTGCGCTGGAGCAGACCGTCGCTCGCGGTGATGCGCAGTACGTAGTTCCCTGCCACGGCGAAGGTGACAGTGGTTGCCACGTTGCCGGAGGCCCCGAACACTACGGTCGCGGGGCCATTGACGAGGGTCCACAGGACCCCGACCGCGCTGGGGGGATTGGGCAGACCGTCATCGGTCACTGTCGCCAGCAGGTTCGCCTGAGCGGGGAGCGTCACGGTCTGGTCGGCACCGGCGTTGACCTGCGGAGCCTGGTTCGTGGTGGTGCCGCCGCCGCCCCCTCCCCCGCCGCACCCCACATTCAGGATGCTGAGGGATACGACACACAGGGCTATCAGACCGGTACGGATGGGCGTCATCGACATCGTTGTCACGCTCCTGTCGGGCGAGATGCGTGCGCGGGCCCGCCGTCGTCCCCCCTCCCCCCGACAGCAGTGGGAAGCAGACGGGCGTCGTGCGGCCGCGGACAGAGGTCAACCAGAAGTATAGCATAGGCCTCCACCAACGTGCAACGCCGCGCGGCTCCCGCGCAGCTCTCGCGGCGCGGTTTTCCCACTTGAATTCGCTGTCGAACGCGAGTATCCTGCACAGGCCGGTTGCGGCGAACACAGGCGCCAGTCTGACCGGCGGGAGAGAGAGCATGCTCAGGGTGGGCGTCATTGGTGTGCGCGCGATCGGGAACCTGCACGCCGACTGCTACCAGTCCAGCCCGCACGCGGAGCTGGTGGCCGTGTGTGACATCATCAAGCAGCGAGCCGACGCCGCCGCCGCCCGGCTCGGCGTGCGCCGCTATACCAACATGCACGAGATGCTGGCGAGCGAGGATCTCGACCTCGTGGATGTCTCCACCGGCGGCAAGGAGAACGGCGGCGACCACTACGCTCCGGTGATGGCCGCCCTCGAGGCCGGCAAGCACGTGCTGTGCGAGAAGCCGATCTGCAACAAGATCGAGCACGCGCGCGAGATGGTCCAGAAGGCCCAGGAGAAGGGCGTCTGTTTCGCCATCAACCTCAACTACCGCTTCACACCGGCCTGCCGTCAGGCCAGGCAGTGGATCGAGGAAGGCCGCCTCGGCGAGGTCAACTTCGTCAACAAGGTGCTGTGGATCGCCAATCCCCGCGATGACGAGTGGTTCCACATGCGGGCGCTGCACCCGCACAGCATCGATGTGATGCGGTTCCTGCTGGGGGACATCAAGTACGTGCACGCCTTCATGAAGCGCTCGGCGGGACGCACGTGTTGGTCCAACGCGTCGGTGAACCTGCGGTTCGACAGCGGGGTCATCGGCCACCTGACCGGCAGCTACGACATGACGGTGCGCCACCCGATGGAGCGGACGGAGGTGGCAGGCACGCAGGGCCGCCTGGTGATCGAGAACGTCTTCGAGGACCTGTGGTTCTACCCCCACGAATCCGACGAGGTCGTCCACGTCCACAACTCGATCTTCGGGGGGATGCGCGACTTCGACGACACCTTCCGGGTGCGGATCCACCGGTTCTGCGAGCAGGTTGCCGAGGGCACGCCGCCCACCCAGATCGAGGGCGCCGGACGCGACGGCCTGCTCGCCCAGGAAGTCATCGAAGCCGCCATCCGCAGTCATCAGACAGGTGCCGTCACACAGGTCCCGGGCTGGGACGGCTAGCAGAGCGGCCGCAGAAGAGCCGTCCTGAGGCCGCGATGCGACGCCAGACCGGCTCTGGAGGGCACCCAGCCGGTCGGCGTGCCTCGGGGCCCGGCCGGACGTGGCCTTCTCGGCCGGACCCCTAGCAGAGCGGCCGCAGAAGAGCCGTCCTGAGGCCGCGATGCGACGCTCAGAGCCCCACCGAAGCCACTCACAGCCGTCTCGGCGCCAGGGACCGGGCCGGAAGTGGCCTTCCCGGCCGGGTCGCCAAGTACCCCGCCGCGAAACCAAGCCGCGCACGTCACCCCGCGGAGTCGTCACTGGACGAACGTGCCCGCGGGTACGGTGCGCCGGTGTGTCTGGAGGAAACTGCCATGACGCGAACTGTCGCGATCCTGACGTTGTTGCTGGTGCTTGGCCTGGGCGTCTGCAGTGCCGAGAAGGGCCAGATCGTGGGCTCGGTGGCCGATGTGCGCAGCGGCGTGCCGGTGCCGGTCCACCCCGTGATCGTGGCCCAGGGCCGCGACACACTGGCGCGGACCCTCACCGACCGCCTGGGCAAGTTCAAGCTGGCGTTCGTCTACGCGGCCGGCAAGCCCCTGACCCTGAAGACCGGTACTACCAGTGGGTACCTCGAGGCGCAGGGCACGGTGGAGGCGGACACCGAGGTCGTGATGAAGGTCATGCCGCGGTGGGCGACGATCCTGGGCATCGTCACCGACCGCGGCACCGGGCGCGGCCTGGGGGATATCCCGATCCAGGCGGGGCGCGGAGCCAAGACCGTGAGTGAGACATGGGCCGCCACCAAGACCGATCCCACCGGGGTCTATATGCTCAAGGTGCCGGCGTTCGACGGCGACGATGTCGCCAAGCCGGTCCGCGACCTGTGGCTGTCGATCAATGAGGGCGACGCCGGCAGCGCGACCCACGCCGCGGTGCGCACGGATGCCGTGCCGCTGTGGGCCTGGCCGGACCCGACTGAGCCGACGAAGGTGGAGGTCTCGCTGCCCCCGGCGAACGCCACCGGCCTCACAGTCGCCGACGTGGTGGCCATCAAGGTGCCCGAGGGCCTCGTCCCCCGGGAGCCGGTGACGGCGCCTCCGCCCCTGGCGACGCCGGCAACGACTGCGCCGGCCGCGGTGGCGGCCCCGACGGCCCGCCCCGGTGAGTGCTTCGTCGTGTGCCCCCACTGTGGGAAGAAGCTCCGAGTCATCATCATGCCCGCAGACTAGGGACGCGGCCAGGAGGCACCAGTGAACATCCTGTTCATCGCCATTGATACGCTCCGGGCGGACCACCTGGGCTGCTACGGCTGGGGGCGCCCGACCAGCCCACACCTCGATCGACTGGCCGGACGGGGCGTCGTCTTTGACGAGTTCCTCGCCCCCCACATCCCGACCCATCCGGGCTATACCACCATGTTCACGGGTCGCGATGTGGTCAGCCATCAGATTGTGAGCCAGGGCGGGAAGCTGGAGTTGGCCCCCCAGATCCCGTCCCTGCCCGAGCTCCTGAGCGAGGCCGGCTACTTCACCGCCGCGGCCGACAACCTCGGCCGCTGGTTCCGGCGCGGGTATGACGTCTATGAGGGCTACCAGTGGAGCCACGACACCACCGGCGCGTGGCGAAAGGCCGAAGCAGTCACCGCGACGGGCCTGCGTGTCCTGGACACCTGCGCGGCGCAGGACAAGCCATGGCTGTGCTATGTGCACTACTGGGAGCCGCACACCCCCTATCTGCCGCCTGCGCCGTTTGACCGCATGTTCTACCATGACGACCCGACCGCGGAGCACCACACCAGCGCGCTGGAGATGATGACCAACTACCCGGCGTTCCAGTACTACTTCGCTGAATGGATGCCGGGGACGCGCGACGTGGAGTTCCCCAAGGCTCAGTATGACGCTGCGATCGCGTACTGTGACGCCTCACTGGCCACGCTGCTCGACCGGCTGGGGAGCATGCCGGAGAGCGAGGATACCCTCATCGTGGTCACGGCCGACCACGGGGAGGAGCTCGACGAGCACCAGATGTGGTTCGACCATCACGGGCTCTACGAGACCAACTTGCGCGTGCCGCTGATCATGGTGCACCCGGGGCGGCTCCCCGCCGGTCTGCACCTGGCCGGTCTCACCCGCCATCAGGACCTCCCGGTCACGATCCTCGACCTCCTCGGGTTGGGGGAGGGGGCCGCGGCGCAGGCCATGGATGGCGCGAGCATGCTCCCGCTGGTGGATAACCGCAGCCACGCCGGCACCGTCGACGAGGTGTTCATCACCGAGAATGCGTGGATGAAGAAGCGGGGGCTGCGCACCAAACGCTGGAAGCTGATTCAGTCCTTGTACGATGAGCTGCACAAGCGCCCGCCGCTGGAGCTGTACGACCTGGCGACCGACCCTGGCGAGCAGCACAACCTGGCAGACGAGCTGCCTGACCTGCGCGGGGAGCTCACCGGGCGCCTGCTCGCACACCTCGAGCGCCGCATGGCCCAGACCGGGCAGCCCGATCCCCAGAGCTACCAGGACATCACGCTTACCCACGTGGGCAATGTCAAGGTGGCAGTGCCGGAGGAGCAGGTGCTGGAGCAGGACGGCTGAGGCCGGGCGCCCTTAGGGAAGGCTCGCTGACATGACACGCTGGCTCGCCACACCCGGCACCGATCGCTCGTGGGTCTGGGTCGTCACCGGGCTGCTGACGGCGGGAGCGGTCGTGCTGAGCTGGTGGCTGGGTGACGGGTGCTATCGGCAGGCACCGGCCGTCGCCGTTGCGCCCGTCCGCGCGGCGGCATCAGCCATCGACGCATGGGCGCCCATCCCCAGCGTTCCGGCGAACGGGTGGCTGCCCGAGTCGCGGTGGAGTGCAGCCCCGGCGTTCGATGTGCGTGAGTGCACGGTCAAGGTCGCTGCGATCCTCGACATGCCCCCCGGCGTCGACGATGTCCCCAGCCTCGACCAGCCACGGTTCGTGCCCGCCTCCGCCGCGCGCTGGCTCGGTGCCGCCGAGGAAGTGATCGGTGTGGTCGTCGGCGGCGTCGCGCGCTGCTACCCGCTGCCAATCGTGCGCTGGCATAACGTCGTCAACGACCGCGTGGCGGGGCAGCCACTTGCTGTCGTGTTCGATCCGATCAGCGGCGCGTCGCTGGCGGTGAGCCGCAAGGTGACGGGGCAGACGCTGACCTTCGGGGTCTCCGGCAAGGCGTACAACGGGTGTGTCCTGCTGTACGACCGCGAAGGGCGCAGCCTGTGGTACCCGCTCCGCGGCGACTGCCTCACAGGCCCGCGTGCCGGGCGCGTCCGTCTTCAGTACCTCCCTGCGGAGCGCACGACGTGGGAGGCGTGGCACGCCCGCTACCGCGGCTCCGAGGTGCTGTCGCGCAACACCGGCTACGGTCGCGCGTACGAGATGGACCCCTATGCCCACGCCCCGATCGGGCCGGGCGGACGGGTCGTCAACTACTGGGCCGAGCCCGCCCTGACCCTCGCCCCGCCGGTGAAGTCCTCTCCCAACCGGGGTCTGGCGCCAAAGACGATCGTGCTGGGCGTGCGGGTGGGGTCGCGCGCGATTGCGTTCGCGCCCGCTCCGGTGCGCAGTGGCGGCTCCGTCGTGTTCACCGGGGAGGCGGCCGGCAAGCCGCTCCAGGTGGTGTGTGACTGGCGCCCCGCTACGCGCCGGTTCACCGCAACGCTTGTCGGTGCCCCGCCGCCGCACCAGGTGGCGTGCTTCTGGTACGCCTGGCAAGCGGCCTACCCAGACACCGAGCTGGTCCACCTAGCGGCCGCCACAGACCGTCCGGAGGCGCCCTATGTCAGCACCCAGCCCTGAGCGCGCGGTCGCTCTGCCTCCCGGGTGGGTCTGCCGTCCCGCCGCCATCGCGACGCTACTTCGCCAGTGGGCCGCCGCCCACCCGGGCCTGGTGACCCTGACCCATGAGCCCCAGTATTGCGGTCACCGGGTGTGGGCGGCCACCGTCACCGGTCCGGGAGCCGCCACGGGGCGCGCCGGCCTGCTCGGCGTCGTCCCCCATGCCCATGAGCCCGGCGGCACCGCCGCGTCGATGGACTTCCTCTCCCAGCTCATCACCGGTCGCTCGCTCTCCGGCGCCCCCGGCGAGCTGGCGCGGGAGGCGATCTTGCAGCAGGCCGTGGTGACGCTCATCCCCGCCGGCAACCCCGACGGGCTGGCGCGGGCCCCACTGGCGGCGTGGGACGGAACCGTTTGCACCAACGAGGAGTTCTGGAAGGTGATGAAGGGCACCGCCGCCGATGGTGTGTCTGAGCTGCCGTGGGCTTCCCGCTTCGATGCGGTGGCGGTGCAGAGCAACCACCCGCGGACGCCTGCAGCCCGGCAACGTCTGCTGGCCGACACCGCCATCCGGGCAAGCCTGGACTACCTACTGGCGTAGCGCCGTCGTCGAATGCGCAGCGGGCGTGACTGGCCCCCGTCAGCGCCATCGGACGTTGGTGAGCACCCACTTGGCGCGGCTGGCTGGCGTAGCGCCGTCGTCGTAGGCGTCGCGGGCGCAATCAGCCCCTGTCAGCGCCATCGGACGTTGGTGC
>CAZIWQ010000230.1:0-8384 GCA_964542355.1 uncultured Armatimonadia bacterium | reverse complement strand
TGCGGCTTCTGCGAAGCCGCATGCGCTCCTCAGGATGACAGTGACCAGCAGGTGCCGTTCGTGCGGCCGCCGACGGGTTGGCCAGAAAACGGCGGCGTCGTCCCGGTCGGCGGGGTCTGTCGAGCGAGACGCTCGACCTACGCGGCGACCGCACGGGCCTCACCGCGCGGGGCTGAGACTGACATGCCGTTGTCGTGCCGTCTGTTGAGCGCAAGCTCAGGCTGGCGCCACGTGAAGGGAGCCTATGGGATGACAGAGCTTGCCCTGCCTGGTGTGCTAATGGTTGCACTACTGCTGAGCCTGCCCGGGTCGGCCCCGGCCGAGGAAGCCAACATGACCGGCACCCTTGCCCACCCCTGTCTGCTCGTGAACGCCGAGACGCTGCCCCGGTTGCGGGCCCGGTGTGCCGACACGACCCCCGACAAGTTCGGGTTCAAGACCGCGGACATCTGGGGGGCCATCAAGCAGAAGACCGATCGCCTGATGGCCCTCCCGACCTACTCGTATCAGGTGGCCATCCCGGGCGAGGGGGATGTGACGCTGGAGGACTGGTCGTACACGCTCTCCGACCAGACGCCGCCGCGTCATGACAAGAGCCCCCAGTACCCGCCCTGGACCGCCATGTTCCAGGAGCGGGGAGATGCCATCTCCACGCGCCTGATCCACTTCAGCTTCGCATACCTCGTCACCGGCGAGGAGCGCTACTTCGTGCCGGCGCGCGAGATCGCCCTCCACCTGGCCAAGTGGTCGCAATGGACGGACTACGGCTATGGCGCCGGCGCCATCAAGGCCTGCCTGGACACCGGCCATTGCACGTACTCGGTGGCGCTGTTCTACGACTGGTGCTTCGCCAAGCTCACCGCGGCCGAGCGCGCCGAGCTGCGCCAGGCGATCATCGGGAAGGGGATCCAGCCGATCCTGGGCTTCGTGGACCACTACCCGCCGGACACCAACGGTTTCACGGTCTTGCTGTCGGGGTCGACGCTGGGGGCGCTGGCGGTCCGCCCCGAGGAGCCGCGGGCGGGCGAGTACCTGACCCAGTGCCTCAACCGGATCCGGGTCGCGCTGGACCGGGGGGGCAAGGATGGCGGGACGTTCGAGGGGCCGATGTACGGGACCTACCTCCTGGACTCGCTGGCCCTGTGCTTCGACGCACTGACCTCCGCGCGGGTCACCCATGACCTGTTCGCCCATCCCTACCTGGCAACCATGCCGCGCTATTGCCTGGGCCTGCTTGCCCCCGACACGAAGCAGATCCCGTGCTTCTCCGACGGCAGTCCGGGGGTGGCGGTGCCCCGGCTGATGAGCATTCTGGCGCAGCGCGGGAGCAAGGAGGCGGCCTACTACCTCCAGCTCGTCGACGCCCTGCGGCCGGAGGGCATCTACGACTTCGTGCGCTTCGACGCGGCCGGCCTCGACCCCCAGCCGCCGACCTGGAACCCCTCGACCGTGTTCACCGACATCGGCTATGCGTCACTGCGCGACGGGTTCAATGCCCAGGCCCCCTCGCTGTTCTTCAAGTCCGGGCCGACGAGCAACCGCATCGGGCACAACCACTTCGACCACAACAGCTTCGTCATCAGCTACGGCGGCCAGTGGATCGTCCCCGATCGCGGCTACCACAACTTCTATGTGCCCCCCAAGCGCAAGTTCAGTCTCGGCACCATCGGCCACTGCAGCGTGGTGCTGGATGTCGACGACGCCTGGCTGCACAACAACGCCGTGCCCTCGCTCGGGCACGACCAGGTGAATGTCGCCGGGGGACGGATCGCGCAGTTCTTCGCCGGGGATGGTTTCGACTATGTGCTGGGCGAGGCGGCCGCCCCCTACAACTCAGACAAGGTCACCGTGCTCAGCCGCTTCAGCCGCAGCATCGTGTACGTCAAGCCGAGCCTGTTTGTCGTGCGCGATGAGCTGGCCGCGCCGGAGCCCCATGCCTACAACTTCCTGCTGCACAGTGACGGCACCGGTGAGATCATGCCGGAAGGGGAGCTCTTCCGGCTGGTGCGCACCCACGGTCCGGTGTTCGCGCGGATCCTGTCCTCCCAGCCGACCACGCCGCACATCGGCACCTACCCGGGGGCCGAGAGCTACGGTCCGTTCCTGCGGCTGGAGACGGACAAGACCGCGGCGACGACCTTCACCGCCTGCCTGATCCCGCAGCCCTACCAGAACCCGCGGTTCCTGCGGAACGGGGGCTTTGAGCAGGGGATGGCGGGGTGGCTGCCGCGCGCTAACGAGGATCTGCCCCACCACACGATCGTGGGCGACAAGCCCGCCGAGGGCGCAAAGTGCGCCCGCGTCGAGCGCAGCGGCTACTACTACAGTGACCGCTTCCGGTTGCCCGCGGGCACCCGCGTCACTGCCCGCGTCATGATGCGGGCTGAGGCCACGCCGGAGGGCAAGGGTGCCACCATGCACCTGTACTTCTGGAAGACCGGCCAGGCGTTTGCCAACGTCGCCGGTGGTCCCTTCAAAACCGCCGCGTGGACGGAGCAGACCATCAGCGGGGTCGTGCCCCCGGGCACTGAGGAGATCTGTCTGGCGCTGGAGTACTTCGCGCCCGGGGTGGGGTACTTTGACGACGTGCGAATCGAGACCGATGCCAGCTTCGCCCCGGGGCTCATCCCGGAGATCAAGACACTGGGCAGTGACGGTCTGGATGTCGTCCTTGGGCAGGAGCGCTATGTCATCGCCTGCGGCGGGGCGCAGAGCAGTGCCGCGCCGGCGGGGCTGGTGACCGATGCCCACATCGCCGTGGTCGGGCTGAATCCCGCCGGGGAGCCCGTCAGTGCCTTCCTCCAGCAGGGCACGAAGCTCCTGTGGCAGGGCAAGCCCATCCTCCTGCTGCCCGTGCCCGCGACGGCGGAGGCACGACTGCGTGACGGGAAGCTGACGGCGCAGGTACAGACGGATGTAGCCCCGCATGCCGCGTTGCCGGGGAAGGCGAGCCTCACGTGCGGTTGGGTGCCCCGGGCAGCGACGCTCAACGGCAAGCCGGCCGAGGTGCAGCGCCTCGACGCGGGCAGCACGATCAGTGCCGGATGACGCCGGCGGTGAGGCATCGGGCGCGAGGCAGAGGAAGCTGCCGGTCAGCGAGGAACTGTCCCCTCCGCCGGGGCTACGTTGCCCCGGCGGCCGACGGCCAAAATCAAATATCAAAGATGTGACCCCATCATGCGAGGGCTCCAGTACGTGGCGCCAGCCCAGATCCGCCTGCTCGATGACTTGCCGATCCCTGAGCCGGCGGAGGGCGAGGTCCTGATCCGGTGCACACACCTGGGGCTGTGCGGCAGCAACATCGGTCCGTACGCCGCCGAGGGGCGCTGGGGCGAATCTCCCCGGCCGGCCCCCGTCGGCTGGATGGGACATGAGAACGTGGGAGTGATCGTTCGCTCCCGGGCCGAAGGGTGGGAGGAGGGCACTGCGGTGCTCGCGCAGTGCAAGGACAACGCCGGCTTCGTCGAGTACATCGTCTCCCGGCCGCTGATGATGGCCCACCTCCCCGCCGCCGCCGGCGACCTCGGCCCGTACGTGATCGCGCAGCCCCTGGCGACCGTACTGCGCGCGCTGTCACGGACGGAGCCTGTCGTGGGCAAGTACTGCGCGGTCGTCGGGCAGGGCCCCATGGGCCTGATGTTCACCTACATGCTGCGCCGGATGGGAGCCCGTCAGATCATCGCGGTCGACCGTATCGCCTGGCGGCTGGAATGGGCCCGACGCATGGGGGCGACCGACGTCGTCGATGCCTCCGCCGAGGACCCGGTCGCCGCCGTGGCGCGCCTCACCGACGGGGCGATGGTCGAGTTCTGCGTCGAGGCCGCCACGACACCCGAGGCGCTGGCCACCGCTGCCTACCTGCTCGGCCACGGCGGACGGCTGTGCCCCTTCGGCGTGCCGCGCTACTGGCAGCAGGAGTTCCCGTGGACGTACGCACTCACCAACGAGCTATGCTTCAGTCTGTCGCATGGCAGCGGCTGCCGGCAGTTCTTCCAGGCGGCGGTGGACCTGGTGGCCGGCGACTGTCGCGAGCTCATGGAGCTGGTGACTCCACGGTTGCCGTGGGAGCGGGCGGCGGAGGCCTTTGCGATGTACGCCAACCCCGCCCCGCACGAGGGCTCACTGAAGACCATCCTTGAGTTATAGGTGGTCAGGGGCTGTCGGTCTGCCCGAGCGCGGGAAGTCGAGACTCACGACTGACGATGTACCATCAGGAGGTCCACTGATGAAGATCGGGGCTAGCACGTACAGCCTGTCAAAGGCAATCGCCGCCGGGACGTTCGATATGCTGGGGGCCTTCGACTGGCTCGCCGACAACGGCGGCCAGCACATCGAGATCGTCCCGATCCAGGGCCTGTCGCTTGTGGACACGCCGGAGATGATCGACGCGATGGTCGCCCGCGCGCGCCAGGTGGGGATCGACATCTCGTGCTATACGTTCGGGGCCAGCTTCATCGACAAGACCCCGGAGGAAGTGGCGGCGGAGTTGGCGCGGGTCAAGCAGCACGTCGATGTGGCCGCCCGCCTGGGGACGCGGCTGGTGCGCCACGATGTCGCCTCCCGGCCGGCGGAACAGGCCACCGACGCCCAGTTCGATCGGGACCTCCCCGGGCTCGTGGCTGCCGCTCGCGAGATTGCCGACTACGCCGCGCAGTATGGCATCACCACGATGATCGAGAACCACGGTCTCCACGTCCAGGGCGCCAGCCGGGTCCTCCGTCTCCAGCACGAGGTGGCCCGTGACAACTTCCGCCTGCTGGTCGACACCGGCAACTTCTACGCCGTCGAGTTCGAGCATACTCTCGAGGCCATCGCACGTTGCGCGCCGTTCGCGGCCATGGCGCACGTGAAGGACCACCATATCCGCACCACACCGCCCGCCTCCCTCGACGGGTGGCGCGACCGCGGTCGTGGCATCTTCACCCAGGCGGCGATTGCGGGCGAGGGCGACATCGGCATTGCCGCGGCCATCCAGTCGCTCCGGGCCGCCGGCTTTGACGGCTACCTCTCGCTCGAATACGAGGGGCCCGACGAGGCCTGCTACGCGAACCGGCGGGGCCTCGACAACCTCCGCGCGATGCTGGCCGCGTAATCGTGCTGCGAGACGCTTCGCCGGCGGACCGCTGCGCGATCCAGGCTCAGCATGACAGGACCAGAACGAAGAGGGAGCTTGCACAGTGCGATGAGCCGCAACAAGAGCGGCCGAAAAGCCGTTCAGAGGCCGCGAAGCCACGCCAGAATGGCGCTGGCTGGCACTCAGCCGGCCGCTACGCCTCGGGGGCCGGCCGGAAGTGGCCTTCTCGGCCGGACCCCTGGACCCGGTGCCTGCGAGAGTGTCTCGCGGCATCGCGGGTGACGCGAAAATCAAATATCAAAGATGTGACCCCACATGAGAGTTGGCATCATCGGTTGTGGCATGATCACCCAGCGCAGTCATGCGCCGAGCTTTGCGAAGGTTGAGGGCGTGACAATCACATCCCTGTGTGACGTGGCGGCTGAGCGCATGGCCAAGGTGCAGGAGGAGCATGCGCCGCAGGCGGCGCTCTTTGCCGACTACCGCGAGCTCATCAGCTCCGGCCTCGTCGACGCCGTCTCCGTGGCGGCGCCGGTGTACCTGCATCACCCCATGACCGTGGCGGCGCTGCAGGCGGGCTGTCACGTGCTGTGTGAGAAGCCGATGGCCATGTCGCAGGCTGAGTCCGCGCAGATGGTCGCCGCCGCTCGCGCCACCGGGAAGGTCCTGCAGATCAACCTCTCCCGCCGCTATGATCCCTTCTACCAGACCATCGCCGGGCTGATCGCGCAGGGGCGGATTGGCGAGCCCCGCCACCTGCGCGCCATCCGCGTCCACCCCTCCGCACCCGACAAGGGTTGGTCCCCCGGGGCGACGTGGTTTGTGACCTGCGCGCAGGGTGGTGGCGTCGTCGGCGATATCGGCGTGCATGTGGGGGACATGATGCAGTGGTTCTTCGGCGAGGTGCGGACCGTGCGGGCCCTGACGGCGACGCGGCGCCCGGACATCGACGCGGTGGACAACGCCACCGCCCTGTTCGGTTTCGCCAACGGTGCGACGGGGGTCCTCGAGCTGGGCTGGACCAGCCCGGTCAACCGGATGTGCATGGAGGTCCACGGGAGCGAGGGAATACTCCTGGCCGCCGCGCCCGGTGAGGGGATGCAGATCCTGCGCGGTGACGGCACCGTCGAGCAGATCACGCCCGACCAGTATGTGACGGGTGCCCGCAACAGCTTCCAGTGCTTTGCCGACGCGATTCGCGGGTCCGCGCCAACCCCCGCTCCGGGAGAGGTCGGGCATGCGATCCAGCTTGTGCTGGACGCGATTCTGGAGTCCGGCGCCCGGGGCGGTGCGGCAGTGACGATCGACCGGTCTTGACGCCTGTCAGGCGGCGTCATCCTGAGGAGCGCGTGCGGCTTCGCAGAAGCCGCAGCGACGGAGGATCTCGTCACCGTTCCTGGCGCCTTCTCGGGTGGCAGACCCTTCGCTCGTGGGCCGCAGCGCCCCCCGCCAGCTCGTATCACCGGCACACATCAAGAGCTTACGGAGGCTTACCCATGGGTGCTGAGCGAGACATGGAAGGGCTCTACCAGCAGCGACTCAACCGCTACGTCACCGCCCTGCGCAACGGGCGGCCGGACCGCATCCCGATCCGCCCGTTCGTGGCAGAGTTCACCGCGAAGTACGCCGGGTACACCTGCCAGCAGGTCACCCACGACTACGAGCTGGCCTTCGCCGCCGCCCGCAAGTGTGCCGCCGACTTCGACTGGGATGCCACCGTCGGCAACATGGTCTACGTCTGGACCGGGCTCACCGAAGCCAATGGGACCAGATACTACGCCGTCCCCGGCATCCACATCGGCGCGAACACGGGGTTCCAGTACCTCGAGCCGAAGGAAGACCAGGCGTTCATGCTGCCCGAGGAGTACGACCACCTCATCGAGGATCCGACGGGGTTCTTGTTCGAGGTCTGGCTCCCCCGCATCTCCGGCGACGTCGCGGCGCTCGGCCGGCCGACCAGCCTGCGCAACAACCTGTCGTTCCTCAAGGGCGGCATGGCGATGATGAAGTACTTCGCCGGCTTTGGGGAGCAGGGCGCCCGCCTGCGCAGTGAATCCGGCACTGTCTCGGCCATCTCCGGGATTCTGAAGGCCCCGCTCGACATTCTGGCGGACAAGCTGCGCGGCTACCTCGGGCTCACGACGGACCTGTTCGAGCGCCCCGACAAGGTCCTGGCGGCATGCCGGGCCCTGGCCCCCCACCTGTTCGCCGTCGCCCGGGGCGGCGCCGACCCCGACCACAATGTCCCCATCGGGCTATGGATGCACCGGGGCTGCGTCCCCTTCGTCTCCCACGAGCAGTTCGAGCTGTTCTACTGGCCCACCCTCAAGCCCATCCTGCAGTCCCTGTGGGGGCATGGCTGCCAGGTGCTGTGCTATGCCGAGGGCAACTGGGATCACCACCTCGATGCCTTCGCCGAGCTGGCACCGGGCAGCATCGTCTTCCACCTCGATCAGTCCGATCCCGTGGCCGTGCACAGCAAGCTAGGTGACCGCTTCTGCCTCAGCGGCGGGGTCCCCGCCGGGCTGCTGGGCTTTGGCACCCCCGAGCAGGTCCGCCAGAGCTGCGAGTTCCTCATCGAGAACGTCGCCGGCGACGGTGGCTACATCATGGACGCCTCCGCCATCGTGCAAAACGATGCGAAGGTCGAGAACATCGCCGCCCTGACCGACTTCACGCGCGAGGTCGGGGTCTACGCCTCCCCCTGCCCCCCTCCCGCGGAGAACCTGCCCCGCCCGACCGGCGACGCCAGCGCGCTCGCCGGATTCCCCCCGACGACGCGCGCACCCGGCGTGTGTTTCCCGTGGGAGGAGAAGCGGCGTGAGCTCCCCCCGATCGTGGGCGATGCCGCCCTCGTCCAGCGCATTTGGGAGGACCTCGACGGGCTGGGGTACATGTACATCTGGCAATGCCTGCTGTCGTTCTGAGTGCCTACCCGCCCGGTACGCCGGACACTCCTGTCCGGCATGGTTCGCCGCCCGACAAGAGCGTCGGGCGTACCGGCACCCACCATTGGCATTCGGATAGGCTCCGCAGGCCGCCGCGGAGGGGCCGGACACAAGACCGCGACGTATGCGGTCGCGGTTTCCGGCCCGCGCGGATCGATCCCCCTCGGGCCGGATACTTCGGGCCGTGCGGCTCGTCTTTCGCCGCTGGCCCTCGTAGTCCGGCCCCTCCAGGCACCCGCCATGGGTGGCCCGCCGAGCCGCCGTCCTAACGTCTATGCCGTCACCCGCGATGCCCCCCCTACGGTACCACCGTCACCTCCACCTTGTCGGCGGTGATGTGCTCCCCGACACGACAGCGCAGC